>JAGBBW010000103.1 GCA_017938285.1 Lachnospiraceae bacterium | reverse complement strand
TCTAGTATGCACCAGACGGAGAAGAAATGCAAGCAGATGTACCACTGGAACGGCAGCGTGCTTTTGCCATTACCCTTTCGTATTGTTCAGTCAGCGAAACGTGTTTATGGTTAAAGTACAGGCCGAGGGGAACCATGGTTGGCCTGCATTTCGGGCATTCCAGCAGTGAATCATCCCATTTTCCAGAGTTGAGAAAATGGGCAATCGTAGTTCTGTGGCAAGGACTGTTTTTGGCAAAGTCCGTGGTTTTTCCATGGTATCCTGAGATAAAAATACTGACCAGGATACTCATGAAATGATTGATTACCCGGTTCGAGTAACTTTTGCATAAGTTTAATTTTTTTAACTGGTTGTAAATGAATGAAGAATGATGTATTATAGTATTTGCGAGAGACACCTTCTTGCCTGAATGCTGCAAATGTTTGTTTGGTCACTTTCATTATACAACATTTTTGAACCAAGGTGTCTTTCTTTTTATGCAAAATCACGAACTTGCTCATTTATAGTTTTAAAGTTTCAATGCGGGCTTCTTCTTTTGCCCAGACCATTACATCGTCACGGGTTGGTCCGTGTTCTTTCAGCAGATCCGTCAAGGTGCCCAGTTTTCTTATAATGACAGAAGTGCTGACTCCTTTGTAGTTGATATAGCCTTTTGTGATATAAAAAGATTCTGCATTTTTCGATTTTGGTGTAGTTATTCTCATGGTAAAACCCCCGATACCTTATTATATAACGCATTGCCATAAATACAATACAGCAAAACAGGAAATTTGACATAAAAAAAGCAGGTTTTATTGACCTGCGGGGGATTTTTTGATTATTTAACTGTCAAACTTCCGCGAGTGAACAGTAACCAAATCACAACATCGAAAATAATTCATCTGGGGTTGATATTGCTTTTAAAGAAAAATCAGAGTATAATATAATATATTATGTATCAATCAGGAGTGTGATTTGTAATTACATTGCCAGATAAGAAAAGTATGGTACGATATCGTAGCTAAAGTAAAGGAGGAGAAAATATGGGTGAAGAACTTTTAAAGGAGTACAGAAAGAAAGTAGTAATTTTAGTTCTTGCAATCGTTTGTTTTAGCGCTACAGCCGCAGCAGTGGTGCTTCCAGGTATGACATTGATGGGACTATATCCGACAGTTTCTATGGCAATATGTGGAATTTTCATAGCTCTTATTGTAGCAGAGGATATAGTAGGGATATATCTAATCAGGCAAAGTATTAAACAGGAGACGTTATCTCATTCCCTGGAAAGTTTTGTGAAAAATTATTTGTTGCTGATATTAATTCTTAATATCAATATGATTACATGGTTCTTTCCTTCAAAAGAATCGTGGATGTTTGTGTTTTATTTTATTATACTGATGTCATTTTTTCTGGATATAGCCTTTGTGGTGAAATGTGGTGTGGCAGAAGTTGTTTCTTTGATTGTTTTATTTATGTTTAATGCAGTCACACATCCGGTGGAGAATCTCTTCTGGTCAGATGCAATACTGCGGATTATCTGCATTACCTTAAGTATTTTTGGGGTAATTGTTTTTGTTATTTTTATAAACAAGTTTTTATTGAATGTAAAAAAGGAACAGCTGGAAAAAAATAATGTGAGAGTCAATATGTTATTGGATAAGGTAACTATTGTACTGGGGCAGCTGGGAGAAGCCAGTAATGCATTAGTGGAAACAACTCAGAAAGAAAGAACATCGACAGAGGAACTTTCTGCAATTAGTGAAGTATTACTGGAAAGTAATACGAACATGATGGAAAAATCCAAAGAGAGTAAACGGAATCTGGTGGATCTGGAAGAGAGCAGTCAGCACATGGAGCGGAAAATGTTGGATGTAGATCAGATTTCCAAAGAGTTAGTAGATATTTCAGTGTCTAACGAACAGGCGTTGAATAATCTGATGGCAATGAGTGAAGAAGTGGAAAATTCTACTAACAGAACAAGGGAAGTAACGGAGAAACTTTTACAGGAATCTGGCGAAATAGGTGCGACATTGGATATTATTAATGAGATTGCGGAATCCATTAATTTACTTTCTTTGAATGCGTCCATCGAGGCAGCACGTGCAGGAGAAGCTGGAAGAGGATTTGGAGTAGTTGCGCAGGAAGTAGGGCATCTCGCTGCCAGTACCAAAAATTCGCTGCAAAATGTAACGAATGTGGTAGCCCGTGTGCAGAATGGAGCAACGGAAGTTTCTGAGTTTATGAATGAAAATGCAAAACAGCTGATGGCACAGAATAAACTTATTGTGGATACAGTAAAAGACATACGTATGATGCTGGAACTGTTGAAAAAATCAGTGGAAGCTGTGAATGAGGCAGACCATATCCGCAATACACAGAATATGGCGATTCAGGAAACAGTATCGATTAATGAAGATATTGTAAAAAGTATTACCAGAGAAAATACAGAATTTGCTAATATTGCGGGCATGGTACAAAATAATGCAGAGGATGTGAAAACGTTATTGAAACAGGTAGACAGCATCAATGATATGATAACAGAATTGGAAAAAATACTGGAAGTGTAGAAGAAACCGCTTCGTAGCAAAAGTACAGAAGTTGTGTATAATGATATGTTTTACAAATAACTGATTGTGGTGGCAGGGAGATGAACTTTTTCTGCCACCTTTTTTATGATATAGGAAAGTGCTTTTTCCTATGTCATAAAAATATTTCGCAAGGATAAAGCGAAATTTTGGATTTCACTTGCACTCGTAATGCTTCATAAATAAAACTTTACACTAAACTTGACACCTGACAAACATCATGGTATAGTAGTGGAGATTAAAAATCTTTTCTAACCTGAGGTGGCATATGAAAGAGCAAATGAAAACAGAAATTCTGAAATTGAAAAAAGAAAAGAATGCCGTTATTCTTTCACATTACTATGCTCCTGATGAAATTCAGGAAATTGCGGATTATGTGGGAGATTCCTTTTATCTTGCGAAAGTTGCCAGAAAAAGTACGGCAGACATCATAGTATTCTGCGGCGTGTATTTTATGGGCGAAAGTGCAAAAATACTGAATCCAGACAAAAAGGTTCTTATGCCGGATCTTACGGCAGACTGCCCTATGGCTCATATGGCGTCCATTGGGAAGATAGAAGAAATGCGGAATCAATATGAGGATCTTGCCGTTGTCTGTTATATCAATTCCACGGCTGGACTCAAAGCAGAAAGCGATGTCTGTGTGACATCCTCAAACGCCATTTCTATTGTGAAATCATTACCGAACCAGAATATATTCTTTATTCCTGACAAGAACCTTGGCAGCTTTGTTGCAGAGAATGTTCCTGAAAAGAATATCATTTTGAATGACGGCTGTTGTCCTATCCATGCGGCAATCACCGCAAAAGAAGTAAAGGAAGAAAAACAACAGCATCCGAATGCTCTTGTGCTGACGCATCCGGAATGTGAGGCAGAAATTCTGGATATCTCTGACTACATTGGAAGTACAGCAGAACTTATTGCTTATGTATTGGAAAGCACTTGTGAAGAGTTTATTATCTGTACAGAATATGGAGTAGAATTTAAACTGATGGGGGATAATCCCACAAAGAAATTCTATTTCCCAAAAACATGTCCTTGTTGTTCGGATATGAAACTCAACACGCTGGAAAAGCTCCTCCATGTCTTAAAGACAGAAGAAAACGAGATTAAAGTAAACGATGAATTGAGAAAGTCCGCTCTCGTTCCGCTGGACAGGATGCTGGAACTTGCGAGGTAATGGAATGAAAACAGATATTTTAGTGGTGGGAAGCGGTGTTGCAGGTCTTTACTGTGCGCTGAATCTCCCGAAAGAAAAAAACATAATCATTGTAACAAAGAACATAGCACGCAGAAGCGACTCTTATCTTGCCCAGGGTGGTATCTGTGTTTTGCGTGATGAAGCGGATTACGATGCGTTCTATGAGGATACGATGAAGGCGGGACATTATGAAAATAATCCGGATTCTGTCCACATAATGATTCATTCTTCCCGGGAGGTTATCTCTGACCTGGTATCCTTCGGCGTCCGCTTTGAGAAGAATGGTGGGAATTTTGCATATACACGGGAAGGTGCACATACGAATTCCCGCATCCTGTTCCATGAGGATGAAACCGGGAAAGAGATTACTTCCCATCTTCTGAAAGAGGCAGAAAGCAGGGAAAATATCACCATCATGGAAAACTATACGATGGTTGACCTCATCTGTGAGAATAAGGAATGTCATGGTATTATTGGACAGGATGAAAACGGAGTTTATTCTGCAATTCAGGCGGATTATACCGTTCTGGCAACAGGCGGAATCGGTGGAATCTTTGAGCACTCCACCAATTACAGGCATCTTACAGGTGATGCGGTTGCGCTTGCCCTGAAATACGGTATCAGGCTTCAGCATATCGACTATATCCAGATTCATCCTACGACGCTTTATACTGAAAAGGAAGGTCGGAAGTTTTTAATCTCCGAGTCAGTGCGTGGGGAAGGTGCAGTTCTTCTGAATGCAAAGGGAGAACGGTTCGTCAATGAATTACTGCCGCGTGATGTAGTGGCAAATGCCATTTTTGCGGAAATGAAAAAGGAAGGAAGCAAGCACGTCTGGCTTTCTATGGCACCGATTCCTGTAGAAGAAATAAGAACACATTTCCCAAATATTTGTCAGCGTTGTCTGGAAGAGGGTTATGATGTAACGAAAGAGCCGATACCGGTCGTTCCGTCACAGCATTATTTTATGGGTGGTATTGCTGTTGACAGGTACAGCAAAACATCAATGAATCGTCTGTATGCAGCGGGAGAAACTGCCTGCAATGGGGTTCACGGCAGAAACCGGCTGGCAAGTAATTCGCTACTGGAAAGTCTGGTATTTGCAAAACGTGCCGCACGTCATATCATGGAAGGATATATGGAGGTGTCAGCCGGCACAGAAATTACCATTGATGAAACAAGATATAAAAACTATAAAGAAGAATATAAAGAGGCCGTTCTTGCGGCAATTGAAAAGGAGAGATTAAGCCATGAATAATATAACAATGAAAATGAACGCAGATGAACTGATTTTACAGGCTCTTAGAGAGGATATTACAAGCGAGGATATTACTACCAACTCTGTTATGCCTCATTACCAGGCAGGCGAAGTGGATCTTATCTGCAAGCAGGACGGTATTATAGCAGGTCTTGATGTTTTTAAGAGAGTGTTCGAGCTTCTTGATGAGAAGACAGAAGTGATTTTCTATTGCAAGGATGGCGATGTTGTGAAAAAAGGCGAGAAAATCGGCCTGGTTCACGGAGATATTCGTGTGCTTCTTTCCGGTGAGAGAACGGCTCTTAATTATTTGCAGAGAATGAGTGGTATTGCAACTTATACACGGGAGATTGCGGATTTACTTAAAGGAACGAAAACAAAACTTCTGGATACAAGAAAGACAACGCCTAATATGCGTATTTTTGAAAAATACTCGGTCAAGGTTGGCGGCGGATATAACCACAGATATAATCTGAGTGATGGTATTCTTCTGAAGGATAACCATATTGGTGCGGCAGGCGGTGTGAAAGAAGCTGTCAGAATGGCGAAAGAATATGCTCCTTTCGTCCGTAAAATTGAAATTGAGGTGGAGAATCTTGATATGCTGATGGAAGCACTGGAAGCAGGTGCGGATATCATTATGCTTGACAATATGAGTGTAGAGGATATGAAAAAGGCTGTGGAGCTCTGTCGTGGCAAAGCGGAAACGGAGTGCAGCGGTAATGTAACGAGAGAAAACGTGGCAAGACTTGTCGATATAGGTGTAGATTATATTTCAAGCGGTGCCCTGACACATTCTTCGCCTATTCTTGATCTTTCGCTGAAAAATCTGCACGCAGTATAAGGAGGAGGCAATGAAAGTAGCCGAAAGAAGAAAAGCAATCGTAAACATCCTTCTGTCTGCAAAGGAACCTGTTTCAGGTGGTGAGCTTGCGCAGAAGTTTGATATATCCCGTCAGATTATCGTGCAGGATATTACTGTGCTGAAAGGAACGGGATACGAGATACTTTCTACGAACCAGGGTTACGTCATGCAGAAATCCCCTCTTGCGGAAAGAGTATTTAAGGTTCGTCATACAACAGAACAGACAGAGGATGAACTTTCCTGTATTGTTGCTCTTGGCGGTACAGTGGTGGATGTGTTCGTGTGGCATAAGGTATACGGAAAAATTGAAGCAGCACTTAATATCTTCTCTCCAATGCATATCAGGCAGTTTCTGGAGGGTGTGAGAACGGGCCAGTCCACCGAACTTATGCATATAACGGGCGGATATCACTATCATACGGTTCGTGCGGATAGTGAAGCGGTTCTGGATCGTATAGAAGCTGCACTCACCGAGAGAAACTACATTGTTCCCGAATTATGATGGAGGATGTCTGAAATGAACAGAGAACGCTTTGAAAAACAGCTGGCTTTTATACTGGAAGCTGACAAAGAAAAGAATATACTGCGGCAGACCCATCTCACCGGACATGGCAGACGGGAAAATGATGCGGAGCATGCCTGGCATATGGCAATGATGATTTATCTGCTAAAGGAGTATTCCAACGATGAAATTGATGTTGCCAAAGCGATGATGATGGCCTTAATCCATGATATTGTTGAAATTGATGCAGGAGATACTTACGCTTATGACACGAAGGGCCTGGAAAGCCAGAAAGAGAGAGAGGAACGTGCTGCCGAGCGTATCTTTGGGATACTCCCGGACGATCAGCGTGACGAACTTCGGGCATTATTTGAAGAATTTGAATCCGGCGAATCCCCGGAAGCAAGGTTTGCAAAAGTAATGGATAATTTCCAGCCGCTTCTGCTCAATAACTCCAACGGTGGAGCAGATTGGCGTGAGCATAAAGTGACGAAGTCACAGGTTGTCGGCAGACAGCAGACGTCAGGTGCCGGCTCTGAGGAAATCTGGGAATATACCAAGGGTCTGATTGAGGAAAATGTAAGAAAAGGTAATATAACAGAGTAGGAAATCATTTATTGCTGGGATAACAATCTGTCGTTGTGGAAGAATGTATCAGGGGAGGAAGCATTAATGCAGCCCTCCCCTGTCGTAAGCTCGTTCTGGCTGTTTTTGTAAAAGTAAAAACGAAGTTATCAAATTGAGAGCCTTATGCTATATTTCTCCAGCCAGTAATTAATCTGTAACAGATACGCCAGTAACTGCGGTCCTGCCATAAGCTGGCCATAAAATGGTTTTCCGTAGTCGGAAGGACATTGCAGGAACTCTTTTACCTTTTTGGAATCAATCAGTTCATTTAAAGGCGAGGTGCTGTTGGCGAGTACGTTAAGAAGCTCCCTGCGGAGCAATAGTTCATAAGCCGGGTCATAGGTTTTTGGATAAGGACTCTTTTTGCGATACAGTATTTCATCTGGAAGGTAGTCTTTGGCAGCTTCCCGCAGCAGTCCCTTGACTACACCATTTTTACATTTCATATCCCACGGAACGTTCCAGACATATTCTACAATGCGGTGGTCAGCCAGGGGAACACGGGCTTCCAGACCGGTATGCATACTGGTTCGGTCCATGCGGTCCAGTAAGGTCTGCATAAACCATTTCAGATTAAGATAAGAAATTTCACGTCGTCTTCTTTCAACTGGAGATTCTCCTTCTAAAACCGGCGTTTCGGAGATAGTTTTCTGATAAGCGGCTCTTGCATATTCTTCCAAAGGCAAAAGTGAGGCTATGTCGTCTTTTAAAAGCATGGTTCGTGGGGTAAAATCCATGGACCATGGAAAAATGTCTGCATCAAAGCATTCTTTCTTGTGAAACCACGGATAACCGCCAAAAATTTCGTCTGCACATTCTCCTGTCAGGGTCACTTTGTTGTGGCGGGATACTTTTTCACAGAAGTAGAGCATGGAAGCTTCTACATCTGCCATACAGGGTAAATCCCTGGCATCTACTGCTTTAAACAAATATTGATAAAGATCGGTGTTGCAGCATTCCAGATAGTGATGGCTGGTGTTACAGTGTGCGACCATTTTGTCTACCCAAGGGCGGTCTTCCGATGGCTGGAAGGCATTGGCCTGAAAATTAATGTTGTTATCTTTAAAATCAAAGGAGTAGGTGTCAAGCTGTTTTCCCTGCTTTTGAAGTTCCCTGCTGCAGACCGAAGTTACAAGGCTGCTGTCTACGCCGCCGGAAAGGAAGGTGCAGATGGGCACATCAGAAAGCATCTGAAGTTTAATGGCATCGGTGACAAGGTAACGGGTTTTTTCCACGGTTTCTTCCCAGGAATCCTCATGGGGATGACTTTCCAGGTGCCAGTAACATTTTGTCTGCAGAATTCCATCGTGGAATTCCAGAAAATGTCCTGGCAGCAGTTCCTGGATGTTTTGAAAAACACCTTTGCCGTAGGTTTTGGCAGGTCCCACTCCAAAGACTTCACATAGTCCTTCCCTGTCTATGACCGCTTCCACACCGGGGAAGGAGAGAAGACCTTTTAATTCTGATGAAAAAATCAGGGTATTCTGCTGCATGGTATAAAACAAAGGTTTTACTCCCTGGCGGTCCCGGCACAGATACAGTTTTTCCAGGGATTCATCCCAGATACAGAAGGAAAAGATTCCGTTTAGTTCCTGTACATAATCAATTCCGTGGTATAAATATCCGAATAAAATGACCTCGGTATCACAGGTGGTTTCAAACTGGGCGCCTTCTGCGATGAGCTTGTTACGAAGTGTTGGCATATTGTAAATTTCTCCATTATAGACAATGGTGGCGCAATGACCGCCGGACTGCCGGGTCATGGGCTGTCTGCCACAGGATAAATCCAGAATGGACAGGCGGACATGGGAAAGACCGCAGTGGCGGCTGAGCCAGATATTTTCTTCGTCAGGTCCTCTGTGTCGCTGGAGCTGGTTCATTTCTTGTAAAATATAGTACCATTTTCCAGTGTTCTCTTGATAATTCATCGTAAAATTGCTAAAGCCTGCGATTCCACACATAATGATGTATTAAAGTCCTTTCTGATAGAATAAGATGGTAGGTTTTTAGTGGTAAGACTGAAGTAACGGCTGGTATTGTCTGTGTTCCAGTGCTGCTTCCAGTGTAGGAATGAGAAGTTCCGTGTGGGCAACCAGAGAGTTTGGTTTCTTTTCAAAATCATCCTGTCCGAAAGGTACAAAATAGATGTTTTTGGAATTCAGTAAAAGACCGATATTTTTCATGTTCATTCCAAGCCCATCGTTGGTGGAAATGGAAATGACAAGAGGTTTATTATTGCGCAGATGTGCCTTGGCTGCCATTAAAACAGGAGTGTCTGTAATTCCATTGGCAAGTTTTGCTGCGGTATTTCCGGTACAGGGAAGAATGGTGAGGACATCCAGATATCCCTTTGGGCCAATCGGTTCCGCACCTTCAATGCAGATAATCGGTTCTTTACCGGTGATTTCTTTGATTTTTTCTTTATACTGTTCGGGAGTTCCAAAGCGGCTGGTAATAGACTGGGCAGCGTTAGATAAAATAGGATAGATGTCTGCACCGGCATTCCTGAGTTTTTGGAGTTCCAAAAACATTTTTTCAAAGGTGCAAAAAGAGCCGGTTAATGCAACTCCGATTTTTTTTCCGTTAAGATTCATAATAGGATTCCTTTCTGCAATTTTAGGGATTCAATGATGACTGCCAGGTTTTTTGGCGTTTTTTAAAACAAATTCAGTCAATTGTTCTGCACAACTAAGGCTGGCATATTTGCCAGGCAGTCCAGGGCAGAAAATGGCAGTTCTTTGCAGCAGACGGGCAGCTTCATAATCAACGCCGATCCGGTTAGAGGCGATGTCAATAATCAGACTGTCGGTCTGCATTTGTTCCAGACAGTTTTTTGTAAGGACTTTTGAGGGAATGGTATTAAATATATATTCAAAACAGTTGATTTTTTCCTGTAATTCAGATAAAGGAAAGGCAGGAAACCCTAAGGAGTGGGCGTAGGCAAGTTCCAGAGGCTGTTCAGAGCAGACCGTGACCTGTGCAGAAAGTCCTTTCAGTTTGTCTGCCAGAACCTTTGCACATCTGCCATAGCCGAGAACAAGGGTTTTGCTTAGGTGGAGCAGGGTATCTTTGTGTAATAAGGCCTCTATAATGGCACCTTCTGCTGCCGCAACAGCATTTCTTATGGTCAGGGGTTCTTCTGACAAAAAATCGTAACAGGCAATTTCACGGGCTTCACATATCTTTCTGAAATCTTCCGGTATCATACCACCAAATACCGTATGGTGTTTTCTGAGTACCCGCTGTAATTCAGAGAGTGGGATGCTGGAGTTTTCTTTTTCAAAATAGAGACAGCCATTTTTTTGAAATGGAATACCGCAAACAATAATGGAGGCATTCGTAACTGCTTCCTGTAAGGTATGGGCGGTAGCTATTGTGTTGTCAGTAAAGTTTTCTGAAGTGCCAAAGCAGACAACACGGTATCCTTTTCTGGATAATATAGATGACATATGTGCTGTACGTTTGTCACCACCCACGATTGCAAAATCAAACTTATTCATAACAGTATCTCCTGGTATCTTCTGTTTAAAATATGCGTGCAGGTGAAAAGGTGTGCTGTTTTGATAGAAAAGAAGTTTAAAAAAAGACAGCTGCGGTTGTTCTGGCAGCTGCCTTTGAAAAAAGAATAGAGATTAACGTCGTTTTTCTTCGATGAGCTCCACCCACTGGTCGCGCTGCATCATGCCGAAAATATAACTGATATCTTTATTTTTTTTGTTGTCGTAAATCGTAATTTCAAATCCTGGCATAAGACCGGCTTTACAGTTGCTGATGGTTTTAATTTCTTTATATGGAACGGAAACATTGTTTACACCGAAGGTACTGCAGAATACAAAACGGTCTCTGGTAAAAAGAAGATTACCTTTCACCTGATTTCTAAAAATAAGTACTTTTTCATAATAGTCGGCAACGACCTGGGCTTCTACTTCATCGCCCTCTTCCATGAGTTTTAATTCTTTCAGGGTTTTTTCCCAGTTTGCTTTGTCTTTTTCGCTTAAGGCCATTTGTTTATACTCCTTTTTGTAAGATTTGCCGTCTGAATAAAGAAAAACGGCGGATATACTGAATATCTGAGTAGAAGTATACCTCTTAAGTATAAAAAAGTCAATAAAAATGAATAATATTATACCTGTAAGGTATATCTTAAGAATGTTCATAAAAGAATTACAGGACTTCGGGAAAAAATTGTGGACAGAAGACAATAATGAAACAAAAGGAGATGTTATGAACCGTATAGCAGAACTGCGTAAGGAAAAGAAAATAAGCCAGATTAGTCTGGGAATGGAACTGAATGTTTCACAGAAAATGATTAGTGCCTATGAAAACGAAAAAAATGAGCCTGGGATACAGATTCTGAAAGAAATGGCACGTCTGTTTAATACCTCGATTGATTATCTGGTTGGATATTCGGATATCCGGCAGCCTCTGGATATTTTACTACAGTCCGGTATATCACAGGAGGAGGCGGAATTGCTGCACCAATACAGAAAACTGACCAGGGAAAAACGTCTGGTGGCACAGGGGGTTCTGCTGGGACTGAATCTGCAGGAAAGATGATATCTTACGGTTTTGTAAGAAGTTCCGGTGAAATGTAAGCAGCATCAATGGAAAGAGATGGTCTTCAGAAAGTATACTGTACTTGTCAGAACGCAGGAAAGACTGACAGGTACAGATATTTTTTTGAGGAGGTTTTTAGTATGTCAGGTTTGATTACAGGTATTTCATTGGCGATGAATCATTTTATTGTTTATGCCGGGTTATTTACGATTCCATTTGTGTTGTTTCAGATAGGGAAGAAAAAGCTGAATTTTGTCCGGCTTGGTGTAAATTATGTATTTCTGTTATATATACTGTGTGTTATCGGGCTGGTATTTTTTCCGTTGCCGGGAATGACGGGAGCAGGGGTAAAGGAATATTTCCGGGTTCAGCCGGTTCCATTTCAGTTTATAAAGGACATTCTACGGGAAACTCCTTTTATCTGGAATCAGCCACGGACCTATCTTTCCGCAATAACGGACTGGGCAGTACTTCAGGTGGTATTCAATGTGGCTATGTTTGTACCGCTGGGATTGTATTTACGTTTTAATTTTCATTTTACAGGGAAAAAGGTGGTTGTTATTTCGTTTCTGTTCAGTTGCTTTATTGAGATTGGACAGCTGACCGGACTGTTTTTTCTTTTCCCTGGTGCTTACCGTCTGGGTGATGTGGACGATTTAATGATAAATACGCTGGGCGGTTTGATTGGTTATGGTATTATGAGATGGATAGAAAAAAAGGCAGAAGAAGAACAGATAATGGAATTGTTTGATATTAGGATAGAAAAGAAGAAAACAGCAGAAGCATAAAAATATCCCCGGGAGTCCATAGAAACAGAAAAACTGTATGGTCAGGGTCCGGGGATATTTATTATTGCAGAGAGTATTCTGCGTGGATGATAAATTAAATGTTCCGGTTCAGTTCTTCCAGTCGGTTTTTTACTGTGCCGGAAATGTGTTTTACCACATCGGCTTCTGCAAGAACTTCCTGGGTGCTGGTAGCCAGATTTGTCAGCCGGTCGTTGATATCGGTGATGGAGTGGGTCAGTTCTTCGGTTCTCTGCATTAAGGACTGAACCGCCTGCACAATTTCTGACCGGTTATAATCGCTTTGTTCCGCCATGGTACGGCTGGCTTCTGCCAGAGAACGTACTTCACCGGCAACAACTGCAAAACCTTTTCCGGCAGTACCACTGCGGGAAGCTTCTACGGAAGCATTTAACGAAAGAATATTGGTCTGGTCTGCAATTTTGGAGATCGACTCGTTATTCTTTTCAAGCTGGTGCAGCAGTTCCTGGATTTCAGAAAAAGAAGCGTCCAGAATACTGCAGAAGTCCGATATTTTCTGCATAGCGGCATTAATGGCACTGCTTTCTTCGGCATTTACCATATTGCCCTGGACTACTCCGTTAATAGAGGTATTCAGGGACTCAAAATCTTCTGCAATAAAATGTGCCAGTTCTTCATTTTTTTTCAGGATGGTACTGTTCTGGAGTTCCAGCTGCCTGGAAAACTGCTGTACTTCATTTTTGATATAATGAATACAGTTGGCGGGGGTATTACATCCGTTAAATATGGCAGAGGCCATTTCAGTACAGTTGCTGTAGCCACAGGCGCCGCAGTTGATGTTTCGTTCCATTGGTGTGTGTTTACCCATCTGGTTAAATACGGTATTTAATTCTGCTGGGGCAGGCTGCTGCAGGGAAATCATACCGGATTTATTGGTATAGCTGCGCATAAAATCCCGAATGTTCAGTCTTGCAAATTTCAGGTTCAGCAGCCGCAGCCTCTGTTTCGGGGACAGAAGGCGTGAGAATGGATGAAACATACCCTTCGTTTTGCTGCGGGCTTTGATTTTTTCAATCGCATAGTAATTGTCTTCGGAATGATTTTTGGATTCTTCGATTCCGGTTCCGTAAAGACAGCCTTTGTCACAGTTTAAAATGTCTACCATAAATGGAAGAGTGGAACCAGTCTGGACACGTTTTTGGTAGTCCCGTAAAAATTCATAGGCACGTTTCTCACCTTCTACCTGCCGGATGAATACTTCTTCACCACAAAACCAGTAAACATTTTCTTTTAAGCCTCCCGGCATTGGATAGATGGAGCCGAGACCATAGTTTGTTTCATCGGATACTTTATTTCCCCAAAGGTTGTGTTTTCTGACATAGGCCATCAGATGGGAAAAGGTCAGATTGTAGGAGACATATCCCTGGGTATTTGGGTCGGTAATCTCAGTTTTTTTGGCAATGCAGGGGCTGATAAAGGCCAGACTGTCATTATTCTTTAAATATTTTTTGATATAGATGGCAGTGCACATCATAGGACTATGGATAGGAATCAGTTTTTCTATCAGTGTTGGTTCGTAGTGCTCGATATAATTTACAACAGCAGGGCATGGCTGGGAAATACCTCCCTGGAATTTATGCTTTGTAATGTAATTAATATAAGCCCAGGTAGTAATATCCGCACCGAAGCTGACACTGTAGATATGCCGGACGCCCATTTTTTTCAGTCCACCCAGTACCTGTTCGTACTGATCCGGGTAGTTGGCTTTGAAAGCTGGTGCGAGAATGACGGAAATCTGTTTTCCTAAGTTTAAATCATGAAAAAACTGTTCCGTATCGTCATAAAAACTCCGGGCCTGGTGTTCACAGGCATCAAAGCAGGCACCACAGCTGATGCAGTTTTCACTATGTACTTCAATGCGGCGGTTATCACCGTCCTTTGATGGTACGGAGTAGTTGGCGGTCAGAACCGGGCAGACAGAAATACAGCGGTTGCAGCCCTGGCAGTTATCGTTGGTATAGATTAATGTATTCGGACGCATATAATGGGTAGTCCCTCCTTGGAGTAGGTTTTTACATAGGTGTAGTCAGAAAAATTAGTTGTATTTATTATACCAAAACGTTCATAAATATTCAATCATTTCTCAGTACCGATGGAATAGTCAGGAGAACTGTGTTTACTGTTTACAGAGCACGGTTTATCTTGACAAGTTTCTGTAAAAGCACATATTATTGGTATAGTGAAGTGGGAGGTGTAACGATGGGCAGGATTTTAATTATCGAAGATGATGAGGACATCAATCATCTGCTTGGCAGAATATTGAAGAAGGCAGGGTATGAAGTGATTTCCGCTTATTCCGGTACAGAAGCAAAACTCCGGCTGGATCAGGAACTTCCGGATTTGATGCTGACGGATCTTATGCTGCCTGGGATGAAGGGAGAGGAGCTGATCCGGTATCTGAGAGAGGAAAAGGGGAGCAGTATTCCAGTAATTGTGTTGTCTGCCAAAGCGGCGCTGGAACATAAGGTAGAACTGATTACCATGGGGGCGGATGATTATATTACAAAACCGTTTGAACCGCAGGAAGTACTGGTGCGTGTAATGGCAGTGCTGAGGAGAACGGCCGCAGGCGGGGAGAAGCAGCAAAAAGAAAAAGCAGCAAATGCGGAAGAAACGGAACACCGGTATAAGAAGTTGTCGCTGAATACCGTTTCCAGAAAGGTTGTGGTCATGGGAAAGGAACTGGCATTAACACCCCATGAATATGAAATCTTACTGGTGCTTTTGAAACAGCCGGATAAGGTGTTTTCCAGGGAGGTACTGTATGAAATGGTCTGGAACAATGGATATTTTGGAGAAGATAATACGGTGAACGTCCATGTAAGTAACATTCGTAAAAAAATTGCGGCGGCAGACCCGGAGGAAGAATATATAAAAACGGTCTGGGGGATTGGTTTTAAGATGGTATAAGAGTTCTTTATGATTTCTTTAAACTTTCTTGAGGACTTATTAAAAATGACAGGGTAAGATAGGAAACAGAAAACAGCAATAAGACGAAAGGAAAGGATTATGGAAAACATAATTGAAACAAAAAATCTGACAAAACAGTATAAAGACTGTACTGCGCTGGAACATGCGGATATCATCGTACAGCGTGGGGAAATCTATGGTTTAATCGGAGCAAATGGTGCCGGAAAAACAACATTTTTAAAACTTGTGGCAGGGCAGAGCTTTCCAACCAAAGGGGAGCTTATGCTGTTTGGAACCCATGAACAGAAGGAGCAGGAGCGACAGAGAAAAAGGACGGGGGTAATTATTGAGCAGCCAGGATTTTATCCACAGCTTTCCATTGAACAGAACATGGAGTATTACCGCATTCAGAAGGGAATTCCGGGAAAACGGGCAATAGAGGAAACTTTAAAGCTGGTAGGACTGTGGGATGTCAGAAAGAAGAAGGGAAAAACGTTGTCACTTGGTATGAAGCAGCGGCTTGGTCTGGGCATTGCCCTGATAGGAGAACCGGAGCTGCTTTTACTGGATGAGCCTATTAATGGACTGGACCCCGCAGGAATTATTGAAATACGGAATCTTTTGCGGCGGCTGAATCAGGAAAAACACATTACGATTGTAATTTCCAGTCATATTCTGAGTGAACTGGAACAGCTGGCGACCACCTATGGATTTTTGGAAAAAGGACATCTGATGGAGCAGATTTCAGCAAGGGCGCTGCAGGAAAAGTGTGGAAATTATCTGGAAATGAAAGTGACGGATACCGAACGTTTTACAGTACTTCTGGAAAAACAGATGTCACATGACCGGTATCTGGTGCTGGAAGATGGAACGGTCCGGATTTTTAATCCGGGGCAGGAAGTAGAACGGTACAGTGCGGCAGCAGGAAAAAATGGGATAGGAATTTTATCCATGGCAATGAAGCAGTGTACACTGGAAGATTATTATATGAATTTAAAGGAGGAGGGAAAGAAGCATGCTTAATTATGTGAAAAGTGAGTGGTACCGCATTACCCATATGAAGGATATGTATGTATTTACCGGAATTCTGTCGGTGCTTTCCGTAATCTTTAATGTGGTATTGTTTCTGTTTAGTAAAATGGACGTAGGTTTTCCTTATGGTACGGTTTCTTTCTCGTTAAGCTTTCTGGCAGCGGATATGACACTGTTGTTTTTAACAGGTGCCATTATTGTTGCATTGTTTTTTACGAATAATAAAAATGGTGTGATGAAAAATGCAGTAGCTTTTGGAATCTCCAGAGAAAAAATTTTTATTGGAAAAGGAATTGTCAGTGCAGTCGCTTCTTTGTGCAGTCTGGTAGTAATTCTGGCAGCTTACATTGGTAGTGCGGTACTTTTGCTGGAACAGGGGGTGGCTTCGGATGCCATACCTGGTCTGTTAAAGGGAATTGCCAGTCTGTTAGTGATGGCAGTGGCTGCGGAAGTACTGGCGGTTGCTTTGTTTGACTATTTTGAAAACAATGTAACAGGGTATATAGTCTGGTATCTGGTAATCAGTGTGGTTCCGAAGCTGGTGAATCTTCTGGGATTAAGATTTAATGTGCTGAAAAGGATAGCGTCCTGGATGCCGGCAAATTATTTAAACAATGAAGTGATGATTAATATGAGTGGCTGGAGTGCATTGTGGGATACTCCGGAAGGTGTTGCGAAATGTCTGATTTCCGGAGGAATCGGGCTGCTGGTGTTTGTGCTGGCAGGTATGAGACTCTGCAGAAGGCAGGAAGTATAGGGCAGTAAAACGGAAAGAAAAACAGCAGGAAGGAGCCATGGCAATGGATTATGTGCTGATATTATGCGGAGCAGCAGGAATGCTGTATTTTGCTGTACGTCTGCTGATATTGAAAAAATCCATCAAGTCAGCAAAACAGCAACTGATGGAAATTAATGGGCAGATGGGAGAAAACCGGGAAATGATGCTTTTGGCACCGGATAAGGAGCTGGAAGAACTTCTGGAAGAAATCAATCGTTCTTTAAAGAAAATCCGTCAGGAGCGGATTGGATATGCCAGACGGGAAACCGAGTTCAAACAGCAGATAGAAAATATCAGCCATGATCTGAGGACACCGCTGACTTCCATGCTGGGATATCTGAAGCTGATGGATAAAACAGGATTTGGTGAAGAAGAGCAGGAAGATCTGCAGAGAGTACTCCGGAAAGCAGAGCAGTTACAGGAACTGATTACCCAGTTTTATGATTATTCCAGGGCAACAGCGAAAGAGTATCTGCTGGATCCGGAGTGTGTGGAGATTACGAGAATGCTGCGGGAGGCGCTGGCGGACTCGTATGGGGAATTGTCAGAAAAACAACTGGAGGTGGAGGCAGAACTGCCGGACACACCGGTATATGTAGCAGGAAACCAGCAGGCATTAAAAAGAGTAATTCAGAATCTGCTGCAGAATTCAGTGAAATATGCAGTGGATTTTCTGAAGGTTTCCATCAGGAAAGAAGAAGACAGGATCGAGGTATGCTTTCTGAATGCGGTGGAAGAAATGACAGAGCAGGAAGCAGAAAGACTGTTTGATCGTTTTTATACAAGGGATTTTTCCAGAGGGGATGGGTCTGCGGGTCTGGGGCTGACCATTGCGAGAGAATTTATGGAGAAAATGGGAGGCAGTATCCGGGCAGAACTAACCGATGGAACATTAAAAATATCGTTGCTGTTTCAAAGCTGGCATTGAAAAAGAGTGCCGGCTTTGTGCAATTTCTGTTGTGTTTTAGAGGGTAATGTGCTAAAATAACGAATAGTGTTTTGAGAAAACGATTACTGATTGACGGAAAGAGGAGCAGTACAAATGAAAAAGAAGGGAATTGTTACATTATTTGCTGTTATTGCAGCATTTGTGATATTGGGAATGGTCAGTATGGTTTCCAGTGAAGCTTCGGGCAGAAGTCTGTGTTTTGAGCAGGAGCCGACGAATATGCCGGCACCGACGCTGACGAATCTCCCGACTCCAATACCGACAGATCCACCGGTACTGACAAGTACGCCAACCCCGACACCGACGAATTCCCCGACTCCAGTGCCGACAAATACTCCGACACCGACCAGTACCCCAACACCAACGCCGGATGTGGTGAAAGAGAGTTTCTTTACTGGAAAGTCTTACATGGTGGTGGATTTAGAAACAGAGGAAGTAATTTTGTCTTATCAAAGTGATATGCAGATATATCCAGCCAGTACATTAAAGCTTCTGACAGCTCTGACAGTCCTGGATCATGCAGAACCGGATATACTGCTGACGGCAGAGGAAGAAATATTAAGGGCAATTGATCCCGAGGCTGCCCAGATGGGTGTTCCTGCAGGAACGACCTATTCCCTGGAAGTATGGCTGCATTTGCTGTTGATTCGTTCTTATGCAGATGCTGCGGATACGATTGCTGCTGGTACGGCAGGTTCCCTGGAGCAGTTTACGGTATGGATGAATGAATATGCTGCCGGTCTTGGACTGACCGCTACTTCTGTGGATAATGCCATCGGGCTGGACTATGTAGATGGTTTTGACAAAACGTATAGTACTGCCGGGGAAATGATGCAGATTCTGATTGCCGCAATGAAGAATCCAACCGTGAGGGAGATTACGTCAAAAGCCAGTTATCAGGTGCCGGCTACGGATGGAATTTATTCCCACACTATCTACAACTCCAATCTGTTGCTGACACATCCAAAGGAGTATGGGAGTGAGTTGTTTACTGCGGTAGCCGGAAAGACCGGATTTACAACACCAGCCGGACAGTGTCTGGCAGCGGTTGTGCTGGGAGCTGACGGTCATGAATATGCCTGTGTATATTATGGAGGCATCAGTAAGTGGAGTGTGGCCCAGGAAATTGTAAAGTTATTTGAGTGTGCAATAAAAAAGAATATGGAGTAAATCGGAAAAAGAGGGTTTTTGCATAACGGAACAGCCGGATGTGCAGAAACCCTTTGCACCAGGTTAGAGAAAGAAGCGGCTGCTGTTGTGCGAATGGGAAACAGCAGTTTCTGTCTGGAGAGAAAAGAATATGGAAAAACGAAAAAAACAGAAACAAACAACAGGACAGATGAGTCTGCAGCTGGATAATACACAAAAGGAATATGAAATACTGAATCCTTCCGAATCTGCGGAAGAATTGGAAAAATGGGAAAAGTGGAACCAGGAAGCGTTTGAAAATTATGAGTATTTCAAATTTAAAGAGCTGCGGAAAAACTGGAATTTTCCCGCAGGAACAGAGAAAAAGGCTGTGGAACTTCTGGAGCAGAAAAAAATTCAGGTAAAAAGTATCCAGTTTGGTTATGGAAGAGGGGCAGAAGCGTTGGTGGAAGCCTATGCCATGGGCAAGGAGCGGGCATATCCGTTTGAAATACATCTGGTGGTGGGACGGGAAAAAGTGTTGTATGCAGAATGTGACTGCTACCAGTGTAACAGAAATTATTATGTGTCCCATTATAATGGCTCCCGTTGTGCCTTTATTTATGCACTGTTGGAAAAAGTTCAGAAGCATGTGGAGCAGAACCGGCTGGGGGATGCCACGGATTATGGCGGACAGCTGATTCTGGGTGCTTTCAGCGAACAAAGGGCGAATCGTGTAGTGGCCTCTTCTGCAGCAAAGCAGAACAGCATGCAGCTTGTTCCACGTCTGGTAAAAGCATGCGGAAAACTGCAGCTTTCTTTCCGGGTAGGTGAATCAAAGCTTTATGTGGTGAAAAATCTGCCGGAGTTTATAGAGAATGTGAAAAATTCCCGGATGGCAACCTATGGAAACAATACGGAGTTAAACCACCAGAGAAGTAATTTTACCAAAGAGAGCCAGAACTGGATTGATTTTATTGAGCGTTCGTTTAAAGAAGTGAATGAACTGGAAAAACGGGTGCAGGATTCCGGGGGATATCTTCCTAAGTCCATTTATAAGCAGGGCAGCATTGAACTGCATGGATGGAAACTGGATGATTTTTATGAGTATGTGGGAAAACATCCGATAGATTTTGAAAATAAGGACAATCCGGAAGAAGGAAAAGGACATCTGGTGACAGGTGTTGGCAATCCGTCCGTTCAACTGACCATCCGCCGTACAAAGCCGAAAAAAGGAAACGCAGAGGAATTCCAGGGGATAACCGTATCTGGAAAACTGCCGAAATTTTATCAGGGAGTTGGCAAAGCTTATTATTTAGCAGACAGACAACTGATACAGCTGGAAGATGAATTTTTAAAGAAAATCCAGTTATTGAGCAGGCTGGCAGGGGCCGGAGAGTTCAGTTTCCAGATTGGACGGAATCATCTGGCGGACTTTTATTATACAGTGCTTCCGCAGCTGGAAGGTGTTGTGGAGATTTTTGAGGAAGACAGCGAAGAAATTCAGAAGTATCTGCCGCCACAGGGGAAAATTATTTTTTATCTGGATGCAGCGGATTCGGATATTGTGTGCCGGATTGGTGCCAGATATGGACAGAAAGAGTTTGACGCTTCTGATTCGGTGAATTTCAGGGCAACGGAGTCGTTCCGGGAACGTATGAGGGAGCAGGAGGCCGTTTATATTGCCAGAAACTGGTTTCCGGAGTATCAGCCGGAAACAGGGGAGTATTCCACAGGACAGGATACAGACCGGGTGTATTCCTTTTTGCAGGAAGGACTGGAAGTTCTGTTAAACGCCGGAGAAGTACAGTGTACCAGCCGGTTCCGCAGCATGGGAATCAGTCGGAAACTGAATTTGTCGGTAGGAATTTCTGTGTCCCAGGGCCTATTGAATCTGAACATTGCTACGGAAGATATTTCCAAAGAGGAAATGGAAGAAATTCTGGGAAGCTACCGGGCAAAAAAGAAATATCACCAGCTGAAGAATGGAAGCTTTCTGAGTATGGCCGATGAGTCGGTGGCGACACTGGAAGAACTCACAAGAGCACTCCGGATGTCAGTAACGGAACTGCTGCAGGAGGAAGTGCAGCTGCCGCTGTACCGGGCATTGTATGTGGACAAGGTTCTGGAAAAAAATGAGGAGATTTATTCCAACAGGGACAATCATTTCCGGAAAATTATCAAGAGTTTTAAAACAGTAAAGGACTCCGATTTTGAAGTGCCGGAGCAGCTTCAAAAGATCATGCGGGGATATCAGAAGTATGGTTACCAGTGGCTGAGAACACTGGAGGAATATCAGATGGGTGGAATTCTGGCAGATGATATGGGGCTTGGAAAGACGCTGCAGGCGATTGCAGTTTTGCTGGCGGCAAAGAAAAACGGAAGAAAGGGTACTTCCCTGATAGTGACGCCTGCTTCCCTGGTATTTAACTGGGGAGAGGAACTGCGTAGATTTGCACCGGAACTTAAAGCAGAACTGATAACCGGAACGCAGGAAGAAAGGAAGCAGAAGCTGAAGCAGTTTGGAAAAGCAGATGTATTTGTGACTTCCTATGATCTGCTGAAAAGGGACATCGCTTCTTATCATGATAAAGTGTTTGAGTACCAGATTATTGATGAGGCGCAGTATATTAAAAATCATTCCACAGCAGCGGCAAAGGCAGTGAAGGTGGTGGAAAGCCGGACACGCTTTGCATTGACCGGAACGCCGATGGAAAACCGTCTGAGCGAGCTATGGAGTATTTTTGATTATCTGATGCCGGGATATCTCTATGGATACGAAACGTTCCGGAAAGAGTTCGAGTCACCGATTGTGCGGGGAGAGGACGAAAATGCCATGGGGCGGTTGAAGAAGATGACCTCTCCATTTATTCTCCGCCGGTTAAAGGAACAGGTATTAAAGGATCTGCCGGAAAAACTGGAAGAACACCGTTATGTAAAACTGTCAGGAGAGCAGAAAAAACTGTATGATGCCCAGGTGCAGTATTTGAAGCAGACCATTGCGTCCCAGGATGCAGAGGAGTTCCAGAAAAATAAGCTGCGGGTACTGGCAGAGATTACGAAGATACGTCAGATCTGCTGCGATCCTGGACTTTGTTTTGAAAATTATAAGGGAGAGTCGGCAAAGCTGGAGGCCTGTATGGATCTGATAGAAAGTGCCATGGAGGGCGGACACCGGATGCTGGTGTTTTCCCAGTTTACCTCCATGCTGGATATTTTGAAAAAGAAACTGGAAGAACAGAAAATACCGTACTTTACCATAACCGGGGATGTGCCGAAGGAGAAGCGGCTGCAGCTGGTGAAAGAATTTAATGAAGGAGATGTTCCGGTATTTCTGATTTCCTTAAAGGCAGGCGGCGTGGGACTGAATCTGACCGGGGCTGATGTGGTAATCCACTACGATCCGTGGTGGAATCTGGCAGCACAGAATCAGGCCACCGACCGGGCTCACCGTATCGGGCAGACAAAGAAGGTTGTAGTATATAAGCTGCTGGCGAAAGACTCCATGGAAGAAAAAATCCAGAAGATACAGGAGAGCAAGAAGCAGTTGTCTGACCAGATTGTACAGGGTGACACCAATCAGTTAAGTGAAATGAGCAGGGAAGATTTTCTGGCGTTGTTTGAATAAGGGATGGCAGAAAAAGGTGAAATATAGGTGCAACAATAAAATTTCGATATGAGAAGGAGGAAAGCAGGGCTTTAGCCTGAAAATATGGGGCATCGGCTTCTGTGAAAACAGGTATGAAATGGTTAATTGCTTCGGATATTCATGGTTCCGAATATTATTGCAAAGAAGTGTTACAGGCGTACGAAAAGGAGGGGGCCGACCGTCTGCTTCTTCTTGGGGATATTTTATATCATGGTCCCCGCAACGATCTGCCGAAGGACTACGCACCAAAGAAAGTAACTGCCTTGTTAAATGAAAGAAAGAGAGAGATTCTTTGTGTCCGGGGAAACTGTGACGCTGAGGTGGACCAGTTTGTACTGGAGTTTCCGGTTTTGGCGGACTATTGTGTCATAGACCTTGGAAAGAAGCTGGTGTATGCGACTCACGGACATGTGTACGGGGAGCAGAATCCGCCGCCATTGCAGCAGGGAGATATTCTGCTCTGTGGTCATACCCATGTGCCAAAGTGCGTGGAGCATGATGGTTTTGTGTATATGAATCCGGGCTCAGCGTCCCTGCCGAAAGAGGACAGCCATCATGGATATATGGTGCTGGAGGATGGATTGTTTCTCTGGAAGGATTTTGAGGGAACGGAACATAGGCGTTATCTGGCAGAGTAAGAGAAGTGCGGAATACCGCAATTCCAAACAGGTGCTGTTACAAGAAAATTTTATCATAATTTAGAAACGGAAGGATACTGGTGTTTTTTGCAGTGAAATGATGTTTGCTGCAAAGTATACGGTATCCTTCTTTTTTGGGAATCTCCCGGACTACAATTACAGCAGTATTGGTAATAGATACTATGATATACGCTGAAAAAGCATGTTTAAATTGCACATAGAAAAATAAATTAAACAAAATGTAAAATATATCTTGCATTTTGCAAAATAATATGTTATAGTAAAATCACTTCGAAGGGAACTTGAAACAATGCCTGTCTGTGGAAAGTAGAAAAGGGAATCCACAGAGGGCAGCGAAAAAGCAGGAAGTGAGGAGAAGAAACATGTTATTCAAAAAGAAAAACCAAATCAAAGATGAACGTATTGAAAAAGAAACCAACAAGGTGGTGCGGCCGGTATTTTATCTGTTTTCCGCAGCACTGCTGGCAGGACTGGTGGTAAAGCTGGTGCTTGGGGAGCCATGGCAGAATTTTCTTCTGGAAATTCTCTGCCTGGTACCATCCTGGGCATATCTGCTGGTCAAAGGAAGTTCCAATGGGGTATTATGGCTGAAAGAAAAGGATGAGGCACTCTGCGGTATCCGGGATGAAATTGCGTCCAAGGCATATATGACAGGGTTCTGGATTTTAACTACAGGCCAGCTGGTTTATATGTATTATGTGATGTGTGTGGTTATGGCAGATGGTATCCGCTGGTGCATGGAAATGAACTGGGAACTGGTGTATCTGGCAACAAATCTGATTCCGGCACTGATTATTTCGATTTTTTCTGTGAAAAAGGGCTGGCTTGTCTGGGGTAGCAAAAAACGTGAGGTTACTGGTAAAAAAGAGTTCGCAAAGAGAACGGTTCTTGGTGCATTGGTGTTTGGTGTGCTTATGGGACTTCCGGAGGTGTTTAAAGAGGGTGGCTTACGCCTGGAAACAGTTCTTATGATGTTAGGCATGGGTGCCGCCTGGGGAGTCCTGTTCTATTTTGCCATGATTGCGGTTGTTAAGATTTCCGAAAAGAATGCAGATAAAGCAGTGAAAGAGAAGGAAGAAGAGAGTGAAGAATAAAAATATGAAAATAGCAAGAGTGGAATGTGATCTGACACAGGAACAGCTGGCGGAAAAAATCGGGGTAACCAGACAGACCATTGGACTGATTGAGGCAGGAAAGTATAATCCTACCATCAGCCTTTGCATTGATATCTGCAGGGCACTGAACCGGACGCTGGATGAACTGTTCTGGCCGGCAGAGTAAGGGAAATATGGTAACGGCAGATAGGGAGATAAAGTAAAAAAAGGAGAGGGGACCTGATATGAATGAACGGTTAAAGGAAATTATAAGAAGATATGTCCTGTTGGGAATCTGTGTGATAGCCTCCTTTGCTATCAGGGATTTAGTAAAAGGAGAAGGATTTCATTGGGATACGTTTATTGTAAGAATTATTATAGAGGCAGTATTACTGACGATTATAGGCTTGCTGGAATACCGGGGTCGGAAAGAAAAGTAAGGAAAAATAAGGAAACAAGGAGAAAACGTATGAAAGAGAAAATGAAGGAACTGATAAAAAGATACAGTATTATGGGACTTGGTTTGATTATAGGACTCACTATCGTGGATTTGGTCAAGGGAGAAGGGTTCCAGCTGGATACTTTTATGATAAGAATTATTGTTGCGGTGGTAATGTATACCATTTTTGGTTTCGTGGAATATAAGAGCCAGAAAAATAAAGAAGAAAAGTAACAGGTCAGGACAGATCAGAATAGTTACTGTCAGAAGGTGGGGCTGTAAAATAATTGTACGAAGTAGTGCATTATTTTTTACAGCCCCATTTTTGCAGTAAAACTGTTTTTTTACTGTAAAAGAGTGTCGATATACTGTTTCAGTTTCTTAAATCCACCCTGCGGATATCCAGAAATATCCGCATTTTTTTCATTAATCAGACAATCCGTTAAAAGAAACACTTTCATTTCCAGTGTTTCTGCAATCATATCTTCTTCGGCATTATTTCCCACCATCAGGCATTCTTCCGGTGCACAGCCGATGTTTTCCAGAATTTCTTGATAATACTTTGGATTTGGTTTGCAGTAGTGGCTGTTTTCATAGGTGGTAATCAGTTCGAAATCATCGGTGGAAAGTCCTGCCCACTGGATTCTGTTCTCGGTCGCAACAGAAGGAAACAGTGGATTGGTGGCAAGAATAACACGTCTGCCACAGCCTTTTAAGTAGTCAATCAGTTCCTTTGTGGCAGGGGTTGGCTGGCAGGCTGCCTTTGCCTTGCAGAACTCATTTCTGTAAAAGGAATCAAATACCGGCTCGTCCTTGCGGCAGTCTTTGCCTACCAGTTCCGCAAATTTGTTCCAGAAGGCATCGGCGTTAGTCTGGCTGCCGTCATTCATGACCATGGCTTTTGTGCCGGTCCAGACATCATCAATGAGTTTTTTAGGGTCATAACCCAGCGGAGCCATTTTTTTTGCCAGCTCGCCAAAGTAATATTTCATAAAAAGGTCCTGGTCCATTGGGAGCAGGGTACCGTCCAGGTCAAATAAAACTGCTTTTAGGTCCATGATGTATCCTCCAGAATAGTTAAAAAAATTTAGGTAATTTTATTCATTATCATAAAGGAAAAAGACAGGAATAGCAAGAGAAGATTTTTATATACTACGAAAATTTTAAAATATGGTATTGACAATATTAGAAAACTAGTGTACTATCTAACTAGTACAGCGATACACGGAAGGAAGTGAGACAGTGGAATATAATAATAACCTCCCGATTTATTTACAGGTTATCAACCAGATAAAAAAGGATATGATTCAGGGAAGGCTGCCCATGGGAGCAAAACTTCCCTCTACCAGGGAACTGGCGGTGCAGTACCAGATTAATCCCAATACGGCAGTGCGTGTTTATAAAGAGATGGAGCAGCTGAATATGTGCTACACCAGGCGGGGACTGGGGACGTTTGTGACAGAGGACAGGGAGGTAATCAGGACAATGAAAGAAGCAATGGCAGAGGAACTGCTGGATGGTTTTGTGAAGGAAATGCGGGACCTTGGTTTTTCCAGGGAAGAGTTAATAACAATGATTGGTAAACGTCTGGAAGAGCAGGCGTAAGAAGGGATGGGATGGAGAAAATGTTAAAATGTCAGAATTTAAGAAAGAAGTTTATTAAAAAAACAGCAGTGGAAGATATTACACTGGAGCTGGAAGAAGGAAGGATTTATGCACTGCTTGGTCCGAACGGCAGCGGTAAGACCACCTTTATGAAAATGATTGCCGGACTGGTAAAGCCAAGCCAGGGAGAGCTGTTGTATAAAAATCAGCTAATCGGAATAGAGTCCAAAAAAGAAGTAGCGTATATGTCCACAGAGCCCTATTTTTATAATTTCATGACGGTGGAGGATGTGGGAAAGTATTATCAGGATTTTTTTGCAGACTTTGATATGGAGACCTATAAGAGAATGATTAGCGAGATGGAGCTGGATGTTAAGGATAAGGTGGGTAAGATTTCCTCCGGTATGATGGCAAAGGTGAAGCTGGCGGCTACATTGTCCAGAAAAGCAAAACTGTATCTTCTGGATGAACCGCTGAATGGAATTGATTTAATTGCCAGGGAGAAAATCATTTCTACCATATTAAGTGTGGCAGCGGAGGACAATACGATTGTGTTATCCAGTCATCTGGTGGAAGAACTGGAAACGGTAGTGGATGGCGTTATTTTCATTAAGGACGGAAAAAATGTACTGAATGGTGATGCAGAGACCATCCGTGAAGAGCAGGGTAAGTCCATTGTGGATATTTACAAAGAGATTTATGCGTAGGGAGGAAGAGCAATGTTAAAGTTGATGAAATACGAATTTCAAAAGCAGATGTTTTCCAAGTTGATTATGGGTATCGGACTTGGTGTACTGGGAATTGTTTTTTTGATTTTTAATTATACAGGGAAGCAGAATGGTGCCGAGGCAATGATGGCACTGATGGCTATGGGAATGATGATTTCTGTGGTTTATGCCATATTCGAGTATCTGACTGTCTATGAAAAGGATTTGACAACGAAGCAGAGTTATATGTTGTTTTTAGTGCCAAAGGGGGCGAAAAGCATTCTGGGAGCCAAGATGCTGTCCGCAATTTTACAGATTTTCGTTACGTTTGTAATGTTTGGGGGAGCAATTGCATTGTGCTTTTCTCTGTATTGTATGAAGTACGAAGGAATGCAGGCATTTTTTGAGGAAGTAAAGCTTTTTCTGGAAGCAGTTTTAAATATTAAGCTGGATATGGCTTTGGTATTAGAAACATGTTTTGAACTGTTTATCCTGTGGGTATTTGTTGTAATGCTGGGTGTATTTCTTACTACAGTGATGAATACGGTATTAAACAAAAATAAGCTGACAACAGTACTGGTATGTGTGTTGTATTTTGTCTGTTTCTGGCTGATTGCAGGGTTTGAAGAATTTATCCTTGGACTGGACTGGGCAGAGCTTGGAAAGGATATTTTCAGCTATGTGTATCTGATTGGTCTGGATTTAGTCTTTTTCTTTGGAACGGCGTGGCTGCTGGATAAGAAGCTGAGTGTATAAGCAGAGGGCAGACAGTGAAAAAGGCAAACGGAGAACTGCCTGCGAGGTTATAAGTTAAAATAATTTTGTGAAGAAAAGGGGCGAATGTATATTTTCGTCTCTTTTCTATGGTAGTTATAGATTTGATATGTTTTTAAAATTGACAATAATCCAGAGGATAGGTAAAATTAAGATGGATGTGGAAATTCGTGCAATTCGCCAGAAGCTTCTAAAGAAGCAAGGAATTAGTCCGTGCTTCCATAGAGCGTGTTTTAAAATTCATTCCTGCAATCTGTACGCCCCACTTGCGGTATATTTGGGCCAAATTCGGTTGGCGTAGCCCCACTACGCCGCCCTTATTTGCCTCAAATCTCCCACTAACCGGGACGCACATCTGGCAGAAAGCAATGTTCAAACACGCTCTAGAATGGCATAATATTGATTAGTTCATGGAAATGGCAAAAAATGCCGGAGGGATTGTTTGGGATTTGAAAGGTGGAAGTGATAAGATGACGGAGAAAATAAAGGAAGCACTAAATGCATTGATAGAAAATAAAGATACTGATTTATACGAGGAGCTTATGCGCAAGGAAGATATTCAGGAGCCTGCATTTGCGGAAGAAGCCTTGAAACAGGGGATTTTCTGTCCGGCTGAACTATATAAAGCTGCATCTCCAAAGGTTCGCGATAACTTGATTGAGCTTCTTGAGGGAGAAAAAAATAATACGTTAAATATCAATGGAATTCTCCTTGCACTAGCTGCAATTGGAGATGAAGTGGTGGTAGAGGCATTTAAAAAATGGGAAGAGAATCCTCCGGCCTGGCGCAGTAAAATTTATGTGGGACCAGCAGAGTATGCCATGGAATCTGGCTGGTGTATAGAAAATGGCAATAAAAAAGAGCTGACACATGATAGTTGTTATGCATTACAGAGAGTGCAGGCATGTGAAACTAATGGGAATGTATACGGAGGACCGTCAAAGGACCGTTGTCCTCATTGTGGCTCTAAGTATGAAGAAATTCTGGTATTAGATGGTAAGGATTCACGGCTGGCATTTCTGGGGATAGATGGTACAATTAAGATTAAAACCTGTAAGGCATGTCTTCCATGGGAGAAATACATATTTTCGAAATACGAAGAGAATGGAGAAAGCAGGATTATTTATCAGGAGAGTGGAGCAGGCAGGCGGATTGAGGATGAAAACTGGAAGACAGAAAAATGCTTTGTGCTTTCTGAGTCGTCTGTTGCGAAACATTATTGTTCTGAATGGGAAGGCAGTGCGGTTGGCGGAGCACCGAAATATGTGGATGATGCCAATTATGCGATTTGTCCGGAGTGTGGAAAAAGGATGAGACATCTGGCGCAGCTTGGAGAAGAATATACCGGTTATGGAAATATCTATGTTCAGATATGTAAAGAATGTAAGATAACAGCGACCTTGTATCAGCAAAGCTGAGAAAACGCTTGAATCAGCGTTTTCTGAAATATGGCGGTTATTCAGAGTATGTTTCAGCAGGCAGAGAGGGTTTCGGATGAATGATACAGGTATCAAAGAAATAGTAATCAAAGAAATTATAGAGTTAGCACAGCAGCATGGATTAGAAAAAGTGGTGTTATTTGGTTACAGAGACAGAGGAGACTATCACCGGGCGAGTGATATTGATTTAGCGGTATATGGGGGAGATATAACAGGTTTTTCCCTGGATGTGGAAGAGAATACATCTACTTTGCTGACGTATGATATTGTAGATATGAAAAAGGCAGGTAAACCAGCATTTGTGGACGCAATCAGTAAGAAAGGAAAAATTTTGTATGAAAAAGTTTGATATTTTTTGTTCGAATCTGGCAGTACTTTCGAATGCGTATGCTGAAAATCTGGAAAATGAATTTATTATCAGCGGAATTATTGATAAATTTTTTATTCAGTTTGAACTGGGATGGAAAGTATTAAAAGAATTTGGGAACGAAGCAAAAGAACTGGTAAAAACGATTATTGATACGTATATTCCGGCATATTGCAGAATGAAAGAAGAAATAGAAAAACGATATCTGGAGATACTGGATACGTTATAACATAGAAAATACTGACAGCGGTCGGTGAAGGATGTTGGTACAAAAGAAAGGACTGTACCAGTTATGTTCTTTTCATCAATCATCAAAAACTCTTTCTTTTTCTAATGCAGGTGTTTGCGGAACACCTACAAAGCGTATAAATAAACGGCTTAAAGATTAAAATTCAATTAAAGTCTGACAATTTTAGCACTCACCACTTGACAGTGCTAATAAAACATGATATAACGTTTCTAGAAACAAGAAATTGTTTCAGCGAAATCATAGTTGGTTATACTAAAAAAAGAACAGGAGAAAGAGGGGCTGTATTATGAACATTAACAAATTCACCCAGAAATCGTTACAGGCAGTACAGGATTGTGAAAAGTTAGCCTACGACTACGGTCATCAGGAACTGGTACCGGAGCATTTGCTTTACAGCTTGCTCACGACAGAAGACAGTCTGATTGCAAAGCTGTTTGAAAAAATGGAAATTTCACCGGAGGTATTTTTAGCGCAGCTTCGTGGTCTGTTGAATAAGAGACCGAAGGTGTCCGGCGGACAGGTGTACGTTGGCAATGATTTGAATAAGGTATTGATTTATGCGGAGGACGAGGCAAAGCACATGGGCGATGCGTATGTGTCCGTAGAGCATTTATTCTTAAGCCTTCTGAAAAACGCCGGCAGGGAGTTAAAGGAATTACTGAAAACCTTCCGTATTGACCGGGAGCGTTTCTTACAGGTGCTTTCCGAAGTCCGGGGCAACCAGAGAGTGACCACGGATAATCCGGAAGCAACCTATGATACACTGGAAAAGTACGGTTACGATTTGGTGGAGCGTGCTAGGGCACAGAAGCTGGACCCAGTCATTGGCAGAGATTCGGAAATCCGGAATGTGATCCGCATTTTGTCCAGAAAAACAAAAAACAATCCGGTGATGATTGGCGAGCCGGGTGTTGGTAAAACCGCCGTGGTGGAAGGTCTTGCCCAGCGTATTGTTGCCGGGGATGTGCCGGAGGGATTAAAGGATAAGACGTTGTTTGCCCTGGATATGGGAGCTCTGGTTGCCGGAGCAAAGTACCGTGGCGAATTCGAAGAGCGGTTAAAAGCAGTGTTAGAGGAAGTGAAAAAAAGTGATGGAAAAATCATTCTTTTCATTGATGAGCTGCATACGATTGTAGGTGCCGGAAAGACCGAAGGGTCCATGGATGCCGGAAATATGTTAAAGCCAATGCTTGCCCGTGGTGAGCTGCATTGTATCGGTGCCACCACGTTAAATGAGTACCGTATGTATGTGGAAAAAGACGCTGCTTTGGAGCGAAGGTTCCAGCCGGTGCATGTAGACGAACCGACGGTGGAGGACACGATTTCCATTCTCCGTGGTTTAAAGGAGCGTTACGAGGTTTACCATGGCGTAAAAATCAATGACGGTGCGCTGGTTTCCGCAGCAACCTTATCGAACCGTTACATTTCCGACCGTTTTCTGCCGGATAAGGCGATTGACCTGGTGGATGAAGCCTGTGCGCTGATTAAGACAGAGTTAGACTCCATGCCGACTGAACTGGACGATGTGAAACGCCGCATTATGCAGATGGAAATTGAAGAGGCGGCCTTAAAGAAAGAGGACGACCGGTTAAGCCGGGAGCGTCTTACGAATCTGCAGAAAGAACTGGCAGAGCTCCGGGAAGAATTTGCCGGACAGAAAGCAAAGTGGGATAATGAAAAGGCATCCGTGGAACGTGTGCAGAAGCTCCGGGAGCAGCTGGAGGATATTAATGCGGAAATCGCCATGGCAGAGCGCAACTACGACTTAAATAAAGCCGCAGAATTAAAGTACGGCAAGCTGCCGGAAGTGAAGAAACAGCTGGAAGAGGAAGAAGTGAAGGTGGCAGCAGAAGGACATACGCTGGTGCATGAAAATGTGGACGAGGAAGAAATAGCGAAGATTGTGTCCCGCTGGACCGGCATTCCGATTGCGAAGCTGACGGAAAGTGAACGAAACAAGACCCTGCACCTGGACGAAGAACTTCATAAGAGAGTGATTGGCCAGGAGGAAGCGGTGGAAAAGGTGGCGGACGCCATCCTTCGTTCCAAGGCTGGTATTAAGGACCCGACCAAGCCAATCGGTTCCTTCTTATTCCTGGGACCGACCGGTGTCGGCAAGACGGAGCTTGCCAAGTCTTTAGCGGAAGCGCTGTTTGATAATGAACAGAATATGGTCCGTATTGACATGAGCGAATATATGGAGAAGTACTCGGTATCCAGACTGATTGGAGCGCCTCCAGGATATGTCGGTTACGAAGAGGGCGGCCAGTTGACAGAAGCAGTTCGCAGAAAGCCTTACTCCGTGGTATTGTTTGACGAAATTGAAAAGGCCCATCCGGATGTGTTCAATGTTATGCTGCAGATTCTGGATGATGGACGTGTGACTGATTCCCAGGGCAGAACCGTGGACTTTAAGAACACGATTCTCATTATGACCTCCAACATTGGTTCCCAGTACCTGTTAGACGGTGCCAGGGAGGACGGCAGTATTGCCGAAGAGAATGTACAGTTTGTCATGAACGAGCTGCGCGGACAGTTCCGTCCGGAATTTTGAACCGTCTTGATGAAATTATTACATTTAGCCCACTGACAAAAAACGATGTTTGTGGTATCATGGAGTTGTTGATTTCCGATTTGAACAAGAGACTGGCAGACAGGGAAATTTCCATCCGTATGACGGAGGCGGCAAAGGACTTTGCCATTTCCCAGAGCTACGATCCGGCCTATGGTGCAAGACCTTTGAAGCGGTATCTGCAGAAAACGGTGGAAACCATGAGCGCACGGCTCATTTTGTCGGACGCAGTGGCACCGGGTCAGACCATTGTGCTGGATGTGGAGAACGGAAGTCTGACAGCGCGGGTAGAGGCATAGAAAAAGAAAGTTTCATTATATGTTTCATTGCTGTAACATTTGCCCCATCTGTTGTAAGGTGGGGCAGATTTGATTAATTATGATAGTAAAAAGAGTAAAAAACAAGGAGGAAAATCCTCTGCCCGCAAAACGGGTGGGCATTTTTCCTTCGGAAAAACAAGGAGGATTATTATGTTACCACAAACCCTGGTAAAAGAAGCACTGGGCATTGCATTATCGACTGGTGCGGATTATGCAGAAGTGTTCGCGGAACACACGAACCAGAAATCCATTCAGATGGTTTCTACGAAAGTTGATAAAATTGAGGATGCGGTGATTGCCGGTGTTGGCATCCGGGTATTTAAGGGGACAAGATGTGTTTCCGGTTCTGCTTCTTCCTTAGAGAGAGGAGCAGTTCTTGCCTGTGCAAGACGGGTGGCAGACGCCCTTGGTACAGGAAGTGCCGCTATTGCCAATGTGGTGCTCAGGGAGCGCAGATTTGGCGACATTCATCCGGTAAAAATTGTTCCGGTGTCTGTAGAAAATTCGTATAAGGTGGATTTTTTAAAGGAAGCCTGTCTGGCAGCAAAGGAGTATCATCAGGATATTTCCCAGGTGACAGGTTCTTTCCTGGATGTGGACCACAATATCATGATTGCCAACAGTGAGGGACTGTTTGCGGAAGACCGCCAGATTCGTACAAGAATTGTATGCAGTGCCATTGCCAGCAGGGATGGTGAAAATCAGACCGGCAGCTGTTCTCCGGGTGCCAGAGTCGGTATGGAATTATTTGATTTGTTCCCGCCAAAGGAAGTTGGTATTGAGGCTGCAAGGCAGGCAATGACTTTGATTAACGCAGGCTACATAGAGGCAGGTGTTATGCCGGTTGCCATTGAAAATGCGTTTGGTGGTGTTATTTTCCATGAGGCATGTGGTCATGCCCTGGAGGCTTCCAGTGTGGCACTTGGCCAGTCCGTATTTGCAGGAAAACTGGGAGAACAGATTGCCAATGAAAAGGTTACTGCCATTGATGACGGTACGATTCCAAATGGATGGGGTTCCATTAACATCGATGATGAGGGTACTCCGTCCCAGAGAAATGTCCTCATTGAGAATGGTATTTTAAAGTCCTACATGGTGGACAAGTTAAACGGCAGACGTATGGGCATGGCTCCGACCGGCAACAGCCGCCGCCAGAGTTACGCTTATGAGCCGACTTCCCGTATGACTAACACGTTTATTGCTGCGGGTGAGGACGAAGATAAGGATATCATTGCATCCATCGAAAATGGTCTTTATGCAAAGAAGATGGGTGGTGGTTCCGTAAATCCACTGACCGGACAGTTCAATTTCTCCGTGGCAGAAGGTTACATTATCAGAAATGGTGAAATCTGTGAGGCAGTACGTGGTGCCAGCCTGATAGGCAAGGGCTCTGATATTCTGATGAACATTGATATGGTAGGCAAAAACCTGGATCGTGGACAGGGTATGTGCGGAGCTTCCTCCGGCAGCATTCCAACGGATGTAGGCCAGCCGCTCATCCGTGTATCATCAATTACGGTAGGAGGACGCTAGGAAATAAGGCGTTACTATTTGTGATGGCGGATGGACAATAAAAAATAAAGAATGTTCCGGAAATGGAGGAAACTATGAATTATCAGGATTTTAAACAGGCAGTGATTCAGGCTGCCGAAGCAAAACAGGTAAAAGATTACGAACTTTATTATAGTGAGTCTGCGGAAACCCAGACAGAAATTTTTAAGACAGAGGTAAAGGGCTTTAATACAAGCAGCCGTCTTGGTGTGTGCTTCAAGTGTCTTGTGGATGGAAAAATGGGGTATGCTTCCACCGAGCATTTGTCAGAGGAAGAAGCAGTGTCTTTAGTGGAGCGGGCTCTGGAAAATGCGAAATCCATTGAAAGTGAAGAACAGGCTTTCATCCATACCAAGGGGGATACCTATGCAGTGCTTCCAAAGGAAGAAGCAAAGCTTCCAACAGCAGCAGAACTGATTGATTTTTCCATGTCTTTACAGAATCAGTTATATGCCACCGATAACCGTGTGGTGGATGGAACCCAGGCGTATGCAGGTTTTGTAGAGAGTAAGTCCGCTTTGTATAATTCCAACGGACTTGACCTGGAAGACAGTGCCGCTTTTTCCTTTACTTATGGTATGGCAGTAGTGGCTGATAACGGGGAAATGTATGACGGCATGGAAGTTGCGTCCGGTAAGTTTGATTCGTTTAATGTGGAAAAGATTGCAAAAGAAGCAGTGAAGGATGCCGTGGATACGATTGGTGCGGAGTCTGTGCCAAGCGGCAAATATCCGGTGGTGTTCTCCAATAAGGTTATGGCAAGTATGCTGTCTACCTATGCTTCGGTATTTTCAGCAGAAGCAGCCCAGAAGGGACTTTCCCTGTTAAAGGACAAGGAAGGAGAGCAGATTGCGGCAGATATTGTGACATTGACCGATGACCCGATGAAGGAAGATGCACTGGTAAAGGCGACCTTCGATGATGAGGGTGTGGCGACTTACAAGAAAAATGTTATCGAGGGCGGTCAGTTTGTGACACTACTCCACAATTTAAAGACGGCAGCTGCGGCAGGTGTGAAGACAACCGGTAATGGGCATAAGGCTTCCTATGCGTCCAATGTAGGCATTCGTCCGTACAGCTTTTATATCAATCCGGTGAAGGGCAGTCTGGACGATCTGATGGCAGAGGCAGGAAATGGTATTTACATTACCAGCGTGGAAGGTATGCATGCCGGTGCAAATGCGGTGACTGGTGACTTTTCTCTGGCAGCTTCCGGATTCTGCATCGAAGATGGAAAGAAAGGCAGACCGGTAAAGAGTATTACCGTGTCCGGAAATTTCTTCACACTGCTGAAGGAAATTGCAAGGATTGGCGAGGATCTGAAGTTCAATCCATTTGCCCTGGGGTCCAGCCGATGTGGTTCTCCTTCGGTGCTGATTAAGGAAATGACGATTGCAGGAAAATAAGAAGAAATGTAACTGTTCAGCGAAGCTGATTTTCATGGATTTGTGAATCGTAATTATGAAGGTACTGAATAATTACGAAGAAATAATTTCCGCTCCTGTCTGGTACTTCATATAACAAGTACCGGATAGGAGCGGTGTTTTATGCCATATTCTCTAATGCGGTCAGCAGCAGAACTTATGTCAGTTCAAAAATCATAATTTTCTCCCGCTCATCTTTTCCATCGAACAAATCACGGCAGTCGATTTCATCCAGAAAATAAAGGGCGTCCAGCATTCCGGAAGAATCTCCAGTCAGTAAATAACTTACATATTCCGGGTCAGGATAGTAGAAAAACAGCCGCATGGTCCGTGGGTTCTCATAGTAGGAGCTGATAATCTGCTGCATGACGGAGCGGAGGATTTCTACGGTAAAGGGGTTGAAAAAGTAAAAGCAGTCGGCGGTGGTGACTTCATATTTCTCTGCATTTTCACAGAAAAACGTAATGTTTTCGGCGGATTGGTGCTGCCTGGCAAAGGTGTTCCAATTTTCCCTGGCCTGCTGGTAAATGGGTTGGTCATATTCCAGACCGACACACTTACAGCCCAGCTTGTGTGCAAAGAAAAAATCGACACGGCCTTTGCCACAGCCGTAATCCACTAACGTGTTTCTGGCTGTAATGTAACTGCTGTCAGCCAGTCGTTCCAGTACACAGTAGGGCGTAGGCTCGTAAGGGTGGTGGAACTGGTCGGCATGGGTATCATCCCGGCCGGTAGTGCTGATATTCAGTTTTTGTTCCCAGTCTTGTTCTGTCATGGCAAGGTCCTTTCCACTTGAGTTATTCTTTTATATAATTTAACAGTGGTTCCAGATATTTTTTCTCCGTCCAGTCACAGCTTTGTCCCATGGCACTCACCAGTGCCTGTTCCCAAGGCTCATAGTCCGCCGGATTTTTCTTTGCCACGGCCTTTTGCAGCAGTTTGCACAACGTTCTGTCACTAAAGCTCATGGCTGCTTCATTCCATGCGCCGCGGCAGTAAAAGCAGGTGATACCTTCCAGGGCGTCTTTGAAATTGTGCCTGTAACCTGCTTCAAAAGAAGTTTTGTCATAAGGGGAAGCACCAACGCAGAATACCGCAATTTTCTTATCTTTCAGAGTCGCAATATGCTTACGCAGGAAAGACAGACCAGCGATTCCGGAGGCGTATACGCCTCCGCCAAGAAGGATGGTATCATAGTTCCGGACCGTCTGAATATCTGCCTTTTTGGTTTCTATGCAGTCAAAGCCGGTGGCTTCCTTCAGCCAGTCGGCGTATTTTTTGGTTGCTCCGTATTTGGATTGGTATAAAATGATTCCTTTGCTCATAAGTGAGTCCTCCTTGTTTTCTGGTAATTGAAAAATGCAATGCTGTGTTTTTATAGTGGCAATGGCGGCTGGTATAAAACTTATTCACCGTATAAATTTTTCAAATTCTCTTCCATCTGCATAATGGTCTGAATCGTAATTCGCAGCTGCTCGTTTGGAATATTGTGAAACATGGTATTAATGGCAAGGGTACTTTGTTCGTCATTTTCCGCACAGAACTGTAGGCACTGTTCCGTGAGGGAAATACGCTGTTTTCGTTTGTCGTCCGGGTCCGGAGTGATGGAAACGAACCCCTTTTTCTCCAGTTTGAGTAAAATCTGTTTGGTGTTCTGGTGGGAGCCGCCCATAATGTCTGCCAGTTCTTTTAATGATGGACTTTCCTTACATAAATTGATACAGATAATGGCAAAAAACTGCTTCCAGCTGATTTCTCCAATCAGCCTGTCGGCAACTGCCTGAAAGCGGTTGTCAAAGGCACTGAGAAGTCCAAGAAGAAAATAGGATTCTTCCATTCCGGTAAAATCAATATTTTTATGCTGCATAATCTCTTTAAAATCCATGGGGTGCTCCTTTTTAAACCAATAGGTAATATATTACTGAAAAATGGTAACATATTACTTAAATGTTGTCAATAGGAAATATTGAATAGCGGAAAAATGGAAAAATTTCTTTCCTGCCAGATAAAAAAGTGTTATAATAAAAGCAGTATGTGTATTTAGAGAACTAATACATCTGGAGGAAGAAATGAACTACTTTTCGCATAAAACAGAAGGATATAAAGAGTTTCCGGTATATCTGACATTGAAAACTTTTTTAGACAGTCATTTTGCAGAAAGAAATCTGGAAAAAACGTTTGCCATGCTGGATGAGGAAGTATTTAGTTCCGGAACCGGGGAGAGTGATGTTGCAGTAGGACGTGGTGAAGTCTTTCAGATGCTGCAAAGGAAGCAGAATCTGTTTCCAGAGACAATTCCCTATGAAATTAAAGCATTTCATGCCAAGGAAATCACAGAAGGAATATGGGAATTTTTTGCAAATCTCAATCTGGTTTTTCTGGATGAGCAGGGGGAGAAACAATATTATGCAACACATTTTTCCGGATGTCTGAAACAGAACGGATCCTCTGGGAAACTGACATCCCTGCATATGTCGGAGACAAGTTACTTTTCTGCGGTTAAAACGATGTTTCCTTTACGGTTTGCCACAGAGAATACGACGATGGATAAAGTGCGGGAGGCACAGCGGGTCTTTGATATTATGTGCCAGAATATGCCGGGAGGTATTATCAGTGGCTATGCCGAAGATGGTTTCCCGATTTATTTTGTAAATGATAAGTTTCTGGAAATGCTTGGATATTCCAGCTATGAGGAATATAACGAAGCAGTAGGCGGACTGGCGTTGAACGGAATTCATCCGGAGGACCAGGCTTTGGTAAGCCAGAAAATTATGGAGAGCTGTGCGGTTGGTACGCAGTATGAAATCGAGTACAGAATACAGAGGAAAAACGGAGAGTATATGTCCGTATATGATATGGGTCGTATTGTAACCACACCGGACCAGAGGGAAATTGTCATCTGTGTATTGCTGGATATGACGGAAAATGTGAAGCTGCGGGATGTGCTGCTGCAGGAGTCTGTCCGGGATGAACTAACCGGGCTGTATAACCGCCGGGGCGCTCTTCGCAACATGAAAGAAGTGCTGCTGCCAGGAACATCCTGTACATTTGCGATACTGGATGTGGACAATTTAAAGCAACTGAATGATTTGTATAATCATCAGGCAGGGGATCATGCCCTGCAGACCTTTGCGGAGCTGGCAAAAAGACATTTTGGCAGACGGACTTTACTGGCACGGTTTGGCGGAGATGAGTTTATTGCGTTTGTTCCGTTCCAGCTGGATAAGCGGTTTATTGAGAGAGTATTCCAGTCCCTGCAGAGGAGTTACTGTGCTTTTATTGAAGCGCATTATCCGGATAGTCAGTCTTCACTTTCCATTGGCTGTGTGACAGGGTCGGGAACGACAGAGATAAATAAGCTGTATCAGGCAGCAGATGAACTGATGTATCACGTAAAGCGGAACGGAAAACGGGGATATAAAATTATCGAATTGGAATAATTTACAATAGGGCAGTAGTCTGGTTCTCCTGTGGCAGGATATTTGTTATCTTCCACAGGAGAAATTTTTATTACATAGGACAGTTCAAAGAACTGTCCTATGTAATAAAAATTTGATGCGCACTCGCACGAAAGGAAAATGTCAGCAAGGCTGACCGTGCTCGGCGCGCAAAGGGAACAAGTCCCTCATGTGTGAGGGATTCAGGGAGCTGAAGTGGACTTGTCCACTTTGTTTTATATATTGGTTTTACAGTAACAACGGAAAGGAATTGAAATCCGCCTCTTGACGTTCATAAAAATCCATGTTAAACTAATTCTTTAGTGCAATTAGAAATGGAGAGAATAAAGAATATATGAGATTTGATGAAATGGAATTACAGGCACCGATTCTGCGTGCTGTACAGGAAATGGGATTTGAAGAAATGACACCGATTCAGGCAGAAGCCATTCCGGTGGTTCTGGAAGGAAGGGATATTATCGGTCAGGCCCAGACTGGTACTGGAAAGACAGCCGCTTTTGGTATTCCGATGTTACAGATGGTAAATCCAAAGAGTAAGGCATTGCAGGCACTGATTTTGTGTCCGACCAGGGAACTTGCCATCCAGGTGGCAGAAGAAATCAGAAAACTGGCAAAATTCCTGCATGGCATTAAAGTTCTGCCGATTTACGGCGGTCAGGATATTTCCAAGCAGATCCGGTCCTTAAAGGGCGGCGTGCAGATTGTGATTGGTACGCCGGGACGTGTCATGGATCACATGCGCCGTCATACGTTAAAGATGGACCAGGTTCGTATGATTACACTGGATGAGGCGGACGAAATGTTAAACATGGGATTCCGTGAAGATATTGAAACAATACTGAAGGATCTGCCGGAAGAACGTCAGACACTGCTGTTTTCTGCTACCATGCCAAAGCCGATTATGGAGATTGTAGGCACTTATCAGAAGGATGCAGCTCTGGTAAAAGTAGTAAAGAAAGAGCTTACCGTACCGAAGATTGAGCAGTATTATTATGAAGTAAGACCAAATACCAAGCTGGAAGTGCTTTGCCGTCTGCTGGATATGTATGACCCAAAGCTTTCTCTTGTATTCTGTAATACCAAGAGGCAGGTGGATGAGCTGGTGTCTGCCCTGCAGCTGCGTGGATATTTTGCCGAGGCTCTGCATGGAGATTTAAAACAGGTGCAGCGTGACCGTGTCATGGACACGTTCCGTAACGGTAAGACGGATATTCTGGTGGCAACGGATGTGGCGGCCAGAGGTATTGACGTGGATGATGTGGAAGCGGTATTCAACTATGATATTCCGCAGGATGACGAGTATTATGTGCATCGTATCGGACGTACCGGCCGTGCGGGAAGAACCGGTCGTGCGTTTAACTTTGTGGTAGGGCGTGAAATTTACAAATTAAAGGATATCATGCGCTACTGTAAAACAAAGATTCATTTACAGCCGATTCCGTCCTTAAACGATGTCAGCGCCATCAAGGCAGAGAAAATTATGGACCGTGTCTGTGATGTTATTGAAAATAATGATTTAGAGGAAATGATGCGTCTGATTGAGGAGCGGGTGAACGAGTGTGAAATTACCTCCCTGGAAGTGGCAGCAGCTTTCTTAAAAATGCAGATGGGTGATTCGGATACTTCCCTGGAGCAGCAGGCGGGAATGGAATTTGGTGATACCGGTGCAGAAGCCGGAATGGTCCGTCTGTTCATTAATCTTGGTAAGAAGCAGAAGGTGCGTCCAGGCGATATTCTTGGTGCCATTGCAGGGGAAACCGGTATGCCGGGCAAACTGATTGGCAGCATTGACATGTACGATAAATATACGTTTGTTGAGGTTCCAAGAGAGTATGCCGCAGAAGTCATCCAGGTGATGAAAAACTCTAAAATTAAAGGCAAGAGCATTAATGTGGAGCCAGCGAACAAGAAGTAGTAAAAGTCAGGAAATTGTAAGAACACAGAATTTAAAAAGGATTTTGTCTGCTGCGGCAGGAAATCCCGGATACGAAAGGAAGCACAGAACGAAGAAATGGCTTCCAGGAAGAAAAGGAGAAAAAGAACATGTTAGCACGTGTGAAGAAGTTGTTTCAGGCTACGGATATGACCGTTGGCGCACCGTGGAAGCAGATTGTGATGTTTACCCTGCCAATGCTGATTGGAAATATTGCACAGCAGTTGTACAGTACAGTAGACAGTATTGTAGTTGGAAAATATGTGGGCGATAACGCATTGTCGGCGGTTGGAAGTTCTGCGCCGATTCTGAATCTGCTGCTGGTATTATTTGTTGGTATCAGTATGGGTGCCGGAATTTTGGTTTCCCAGTATTTCGGTGCGAAGCAGAGGGAAGAACTTTCGTATACAATTGGAAACTGTATTACCCTGACGGCCATTGCGTCAGTAATTATCATGATACTGGCAGTCTTTGTGACCCGTCCGATGCTTGTAATGTTAAAAACACCGGAAAGTATTCTGGACTGGTGTCACTCTTATCTGCTGATTCTGCTGGTGGGTTGTATCGGCAGTGCCTACTATAATATTCTGGGCGGTATACTGCGTGGTCTTGGCGATGCGTTTTCCTCTTTGCTATATCTGCTGGTTGCGACGGTGATTAATATTGTACTGGACTTATTATTTGTGGCACAGTTTGGCATGGGTGTTGCCGGAGTAGCCTGGGCAACGATTATTGCACAGGCGGTTTCTGCAATGCTTTGTTACCGCCGTCTGACAAAAATGATGGATTTGTTTGATATGAAGCCACAGTATATGAAGTTAAACAAAAAGTTTTCCATGGGTGTGATTAAACTGGGTGTACCATCTGGTCTGACCCAGGCAATTATGTCCCTGGCAATGATTATTGTACAGTCTCTGACCAACAGCTTTGGTGAAATGTTTATTGCGGCGAATGTTATTGTTATGCGTGTGGATGGTTTTGCCATGCTGCCGAACTTTTCCTTTGGTACAGCTATGACTACCTACGCCGGGCAGAATGTAGGTGCCGGAAAATATGACCGTGTAGTGAAAGGTGCCAAACAGGGTACGCTGGTGGCAGTACTCACTTCTACGTTTATGACTACCATGATTCTTCTGTTTGGTAAGCAGCTGATGGGAATTTTTACAGATACGGCAGAACTGGTGGAGTTAAGCCGTAACATGATGGGAATTATTGCAGCCGGTTATATTGCCATGGCAGTGACCCAGAGTTTGTCCGGTGTTATGCGTGGTGCCGGAGATACACTGACTCCGATGTGGATTTCTCTGTTTACAACCGTTCTGGTACGTGTGCCGATTGCTTATACACTGGCACATGTGACGAAAACTCCGGAAATGCCAAATGGAGACCAGAGATGCGTATTTATTTCCCTGCTCTGCTCCTGGCTGCTGGGTGCACTGCTGACAACGTTCTTTTATATCAGGGGAAAATGGAAAAAGAAAGCGTTCGGAATGGCTGATGTCAGATAAGCAATAGGAAAAGAGAAGGAATAACATGGTACCTTGGGGGAAAGACAATGTAATATTAGTCAGACCAGACATTACTTATGCGGAGGAAATAAAGTCCTACCGGGAAGAAATGCTGCTGGCGGACAGTTCCATGGATGGAACCGGAGTATTAAAGCGAACGGAGAATCCACTGGAATGGCTGAATTATAATAAACTGCGGGAAAATCCGAAAACTACACCGGAGGACCGGGTCCCGGCGACGCAGTTTGTACTGACCGATACGGAATCAAAACGAATTTATGGTATGATTCAGGTGCGTCATCATCTGAATGAGTATCTGCGTAATTTTGCTGGAAACATCGGGTATTCCGTGCGGCCGACAGAACGCCGGAAGGGGTACGCAATTAAAATGCTGAAGCTGGCGCTGAATTACTGCCGGGAGGAACTGCATCTGGATAAAGTCCTGGTGTCCTGTCTGGTGGAGAATGAGCCAAGCCGGCGGACAATACTGGCCTGTGGCGGTGTATTTGAAGAAAAAGTATATGAACATATTGAAGGTGTATGGCTGGAGAAATATTGGATCATATTATAAAAGACAAGATGGAATCCTCTGAAAATGATGGAAAAGGAGAGGTGTGTTATGAAACAATATGCCGTAATTACCGGGGCCAGCGCCGGTCTTGGAACAGAGTTTGCCAGACAACTGGCAGCAAAAGGTTATAAACTGATACTGACAGCAAGAAGAGAGGACCGGCTGAAACAACTGGCGGAGGAACTGGGGACAGAGTGTGAAATCATTCCTGCGGACTTATCCAGCACAGAGGAATGTCTGCGTTTCTTCGAAGCAGTCAGGGACAAAAAAATTGATATATTTATTAATAATGCGGGTTTTGGTGACTGTAGTCTGTTTTTGAAAGGTGACCTGGACAAGGAGCTTTCTATGGTAGATGTGAATGTGAAAGCAGTGCACACGCTGTTCAAACTCATGTTGCAGAAGCTTCAAAATGAGAACCGGGGTTACATTTTAAATGTGGCTTCCTCTGCTGGTCTGCTTCCGGCAGGACCTTATATGGCAACGTATTATGCAACCAAGGCCTATGTCACCAGCCTGACCCAGGCGGTGGCACAGGAACTGAAGGAGCAGAAAAGCGCAGTTTATGTGGGAGTGCTTTGTCCCGGACCGGTGGATACAGAATTTAATGAGGTGGCAAATGTGGAATTTGCCCTGCCTGGAATCACTCCGGAGTATTGTGTCAGGTATGCGCTGCATCAGATGGCAGAGCGCCGGACGGTGATTGTACCGACTCTGCTGATGAAGCTTTCTACAACCCTGGGACGTATTTCCCCAAGAAAGCTGTCCGTGATGATTACATCGGGACAGCAGAGAAGGAAGTTAGGGAAACGCTGATTAAAGCGTTTCCCACGCCGAATTTGCGCAGCGAAGCTGCAAATTCTACTGCAAATTCGTGCGATCCGCCGGAGGCTTCTAAGGAAGCAATGAATTAATCAGTGCTTCCTTAGGAAAAGAATAGCTGGGAAATATTGATATCATAAAGGATGTATGCTATAATTCGAACCACAGGTGCGATTTTTAACACGGAAATGTACAGGGGGTATAGAGTGAAAAAGAAAGTAAAGCTGATTCTGTTAATGGGGGCTCTGGCTGCGCTGGGTGGCTGTGGAACAAAAGAAAAAGCCGCAGTACCAACACCAACAGAACTACCGATTACAATAATAGTACCGGAACCAACATCAACACCGCTGCCGGAACCAACACTGACACCAACAGTAACGGCAACAGTAACACCGGAACCGACGGCTGCTAAAACTCCTGCGCCGGAACCAACGCTTACTTTGGAGCCAACAACTGCTCCGACAGCAACATCTGTTCCGGAACCGACGGTGACTCCGACACCAGTACCGGAGCCAACAGCAATGCCGACGAGTAAACCAACACCGGCTCCGACCAGCAATCCTTTGATTGACCCGGTGGAAGAGGTGGTGGCGGGAACTTTTCCGAGAACGGGAACTATTAATGTAGAGGCGTTAAATGTCAGATCTGATGCCGGAAAATATTTTTCCCGGGTTTCCCAGGTATATCAGCATACCCAGGTAAATATCTGGGAGGCAAAGCAGGACCCGGCGACCGGATATTACTGGTACTATATTTCCTACCCGGACAGAGGAAGAATCCGTTCCGGTTATGTATTTTATGAATATGTTTCCGTGGATGCCCTGGGTACGACCGAACTGCCGGAGGAAAGTTTACGGCCGGAACCGCCAAAGGAGCCATCCGCTATTGAATTTATTGGACCAGTACAGACAACGGACCTGGCTTCACACGATAAAACATTGCAGTTGTATGGAGATATTACTCCGGAAGATTCCAGGGTGGCAGAGCTGGAAACGCTTCTGGCAGGATATGATAAGAAAATCTCCATTGCTGTCTGGAGAAAAGACGGAACAAAGGCAGTAAGTTACAATACCAACCAGGGCTATTTTTCTGCATGTACAATTAAAATTGGCTATATGCTGAATATCTGCCGGATGATTGATGCGGGGCTGGCAGATGGAAATACGCTGCTGACCTATGAAGAAAAACATTACCATACAGGTTCCGGACAGATTCGCTACCAGCCGTTTGGAACGCAGTATACCATCAGTGAACTGATTAATTACTGTCTGTCCATTAGTGATAATGTGGCGTATGAAATACTGACGGATTACTTCGGCTATGACGAATATAATGCCATGGTATCAGAGCTGGGCTGTAATTCCCTGAAATTGTCGGACCTATGGGGATATTCCGTAAAAGTAAAGGATTACATTATAATCTGGAATGAAGTATATGATTATCTGGTGTCCGGTGCAGAAATGGCATCGGTATTGAAAACTGCCTGTACAAATACACCATTTAATTATGGTACAGAAACACTGACAGGAATTGATTATTCCCACAAGTCAGGAGACTGCTTTGGCTATCTGGCTTCCTACCACGATGCAGGTATTCTGTGGGATAATGACCCGTATCTGTTTGCCGTGTTTACTGCTTCCGAAGGAAAGTCAAAAGATGTGGCAACCGTGGACAGAGCGATGGAACTGATAAATTCCCTGATGCAGGAATAAAAAAGAAAATTTATACCACAGGTTGAATGACACCTAAAGTTTTTTGTGTTATACTCCGATATGTAAAGTGAAATGCTTGATAGTAAAGCAGGATAAAAAAACGGACACAGGTCCAGAAAGGAAACGTCATGAGAACAGTTATGATAGCGAAGAACCTCTATAGTGAACAGTACCTCGAAGCGCTGCGTTATGATAAAGAACAGGGCTTGGATTTGATGCACTCATATAAGGTAAGAGCAAGGCGAAAAAACTGTAGGAATGACCAGACCTGACAAGGACAGGGCAAATGGCAGGAGCCATTTGGTGTAACTTCTATACATGGATTTCAGGACCGCTTATCTGTATGGGTAGGCGGTCTTTTTGTTATTTAAATAGACGGAAGCAGACTTGTCCATTTTGTATCTTGCGCCTGTGGCGGAATTGGAAGACGCGGGTGATTTAGGCTCATCAGCCGTAAGGCGTGGGGGTTCGACTCCCTCCAGGCGCATTGCTGCCAGTAAAATTGGTCAATACTATAATTCAGGGAACGGTGAAAAACACTTCCCGGAAAGGAAACGGTTATGTTTGAAATCAAAGGAAAAATAAATACGGCACTCTGCTACGCAAAGGTAGTGGAGGAAGAGGCGATAGAGCAGATTCGGAGAATGTGTGATTATGAATTTACGGAAGGAAGCCGGATACGGATTATGCCGGATGTACATGCAGGAAAGGGCTGTACCATCGGAACCACGATGACGATTACAGACAAGGCTGTGCCGAATATTGTGGGTGTGGACATTGGCTGTGGTATGTATACCGTGGATCTGGGCAGGGTGGATATTGACTTTGCAAAAGTAGACGAGGCAGCGCACTTTATTCCTTCCGGGATGAATATCTGGGAGGGACGTCAGGAGCGTTTTGATTTAGAAGAACTGCGTTGTTACCGGAGTCTGAAAAATACCAGATGGTTAGAGCGAAGCATTGGAACCCTTGGAGGAGGAAATCACTTTATTGAGATTGAGGAAGCCTCCGATGGCACCAAATATCTGGTCATCCACTCCGGCAGCCGTAATCTTGGAAAACAGGTGGCAGAAATTTATCAGCAGCTTGCGGTTGATTTAAATAAAGGGAAAGAAACCTATTTTCAGCAGAGGGAGGAAATTATCCGCACCTATAAGGAACAGGGAAGACGAAGTGAAATTCAGGCGGCATTAAAACAGATTGCCTGGGAAAAACGGGAAGCTACTATGCCGGAGGATTTGTGCTATCTCTATGGTACGTATCTGGAAGATTATCTTCATGATGTGGAATTGTGTCAGCAGTTTGCCAGACGGAACCGTGAAAAAATAGCAGAGGTTCTGCTGGAGCGTTCGGGTCTGACCGGTGGAGAAGCGTTCCATACCATTCATAATTATATTGATACAAAGGAAATGATTTTGAGAAAGGGAGCCATAGCAGCCCATAAGGGCGAAAAAGTGCTGATTCCAATTAATATGAGGGATGGAAGCGTTCTTGCTGTCGGCAGGGGAAATGCAGACTGGAATTATTCTGCACCCCATGGCGCAGGACGACTGATGTCCAGAGGCAAGGCAAAAGAAACCCTTTCCCTGGAAGAGTACAAGAAAACAATGGAGGGTATTTATACAACCTCTGTGAATGAGGCAACATTAGATGAGGCTCCGATGGCATACAAGGCACTGGAAGATATTATTGATGTAATCCGGGAATCAGTAGATGTCATGGAGGTTCTGAAACCAATCTATAACTTTAAGGCAAACTGAAGCCATACTACCGGGAGTGTATCTGTGCTTTCTGCAGATTTCCCAACTCTGGTGTCCGGCTTCTTTGCCGGAACAGGAGGAAAAACAAGGATGACGATTCCAACCATCAATATGGCTAAGACGGGCCAGAAAATTATGGAGCTGAGACAAAAGGCAGGTCTTTCTGTAAAGGAACTGCAGGATGTGTTTGGTTTTACGACGCCACAGGCAATTTATAAGTGGCAGCATGGTGCTGCACTGCCAACGGTGGATAATCTGGTGGTGCTGGCAGCAGTATTTTCTGTAACAGTAGATGAAATTCTCGTGATGGATACAGTTACAACAGTCAGAGCCACTGCATAATTGCCGTGGTTTTCAGTAAAATGTCACAATAAAGAATACCAAAACGCTTTCGTATGTGCCTAAAGTGCCAAAAAAGCGTTTTTTTTATAATACCCAGTTGAAAAATCGTTAGAAATTTGTCATAATATAGTACATAGGAGTAAACTAGTTTGGACGAGATTTAAAGAGTAGGAGACATGTTTATGGGGAACAATGAGCGAATGGCGCGGGTTTATAGTAATAATCTGCTGATTGTGTATCATAGTGCAGAGAAACGCTTTCAGTATCCGGAGAATGCCGGTAGTCTGCTTCCGGCTGTCTTTGATGATCGTCCCTTATGGCAGATTATGATAGAAGACAAGCTGGTTTCAGCAGAGAAGGCAGAACAGTTCCGCAATAAGCTGGAAGAAATAGCGGCTGCGGATACTCCCCAGGTTTATTTCCGGGAATATTGTCTGAGATGTCTGAATGGTGGTGAGCATTGGTACCGGATAGGTTTTATTTCCCCTTTACTGGATGGAGTTATCAGTATCACGATTACAGACATTGACGAAGAACTGGCAGAGATAAAGAAAAATACCGGTCGTGATGACCTGACTGGTCTGTACCGGCATAACAGTTTCTGTGAAGCAGTGGATGAACTGATAAAGAGACAGGAAAAGGAAATTTTATCCGGAGAGTATGCACTGGCCTGTTTTGATATTTTACGTTTCAAGGCAGTGAATGATATTTTCGGAACCCATCAGGGAGACCGTTTGTTAAAGCATGTTGCGGATATGATTTCCTCCGTGCTGAAACCGGAGGATTTTGCCTGCCGTTCCAACGCAGACCGTTTTGTTATTTTTACCCATACTTCAGGTAAGGAGCTTGGTGTAATGGTGGACCGCCTGATGGATAAGATAGCGGATTATGACCTGCCATTTGAGATTATGTGCAACATGGGTATTTATGTGACCGGGGATACCATACTTCCTGCCGGTATGATGATAGACCGGGCCCTGCTGGCCCAGTCCACCATTAAGGGAAGTTATACCATCCGGGTCAGCTATTATCAGGAATCCCTGCGTACTGCCATGCTGACCGAGCAGGATATTCTGGCCATTGCCGGTACAGCACTGGAAAAAGAACAGTTTGTGTTATATTATCAGCCGCAGTATAACCATGTGGATGGTACGGTAATCGGAGCAGAGGCACTGGTACGCTGGAAACATCCGGAGAGGGGACTGATTTCTCCGGGATTATTTATTCCGATTTTTGAAAAGAATGGTTATATATCCAAACTGGATTTTTATGTATTTGAGCATGCCTGTGAATTTTTAAAACGCTGTCAGGAGCAGGGACTTCCATTAATTCCGGTTTCCACGAATTTCTGCCGTCAGGATATTTTTATGACGGATTTTGCGGAAAAACTGGAAGAAATCCGTTCAGGATATGGGGTTCCGGCAAGATATCTCCGGGTGGAGATTACCGAGTCTGCTATTATGGGAAGCAACGAGCATGTAAATGAGATGATCAAGCGTCTGCATTTGTACGGATATATTGTAGAAATGGACGATTTTGGAAGCGGTTATTCTTCCCTGAATGTGCTGAAGGATATCGAAATGGATATCATCAAGCTGGATATGCTGTTTTTGTCAGAAGAAACCAACAATACCCGTGGCGGTACAATTTTAAGTTCTGTAGTCCGCATGGCAAAGTGGCTCCGGGTGCCGGTAATTGCAGAAGGTGTGGAAACACTCAAGCAGGCGGATTTCCTGCGCAGTATCGGATGTAATTATATTCAGGGATATCTGTATTCCAGACCGCTGCCGGAAGAACAGTATGTGGAACTGCTGACGGGAAGCAAAATAGGTTCCACATCACAACAGATGCATTTGATAGAAAATTTAAATTCCTGTGATTTCTGGGACCCAAAATCGCAGGAGACATTGATTTTTAATAATTATGTTGGTGGTGCGGCAATTTTTGATTACCACGATGGAAAACTGGAAATTCTTCGTGTCAATAAAAAGTATCTGAGGGAAATCGGCATGAATCTTTCAGAAAAAGAAGTTATTGAATCAGATTTTCTGGCAAGCTTTGATGAAGAAAATAAAAAGACGTATCTGGATATGCTGAAACGTGCCATTGATTCCCTGCAGGAGCAGGAATGTGATACCTGGCGTGATCTGAGTTCTGCATGCTGTGGAGAGGACAGAATCTGTATCCGCAGCAGTGTCCAGGTGATTGCAAGAAGTGATGACAGTTACCTGTTTTATGCCATGATCCGTAATGTAACCAATGAAATGAATCATTATATGGAAATTCTGGATAATGAACGGCGGTTTAAGGTAGCCAGTGAACAGGTGAATATCTATTACTGGGAATATAATGTGGCAACGAAGGAAATGCGCCCATGTTTCCGCTGTATGCGGGACTTGGGACTGCCGTCCCTTCTGACAAATTATCCGGACAGTGCCATTGAGCGTGGTGTGTTTCCTCCGGAGGTGGCAGATATGTACCGTGACTGGCACCGTCAGATTGAAGAAGGTGCAAAAGAGCTGGAGGCAGTCATTCCATTAACGATGAACCGGATTCCGTTCCATGTCCGGTATACCACGGAGTTTGACGAAGCGGGTCATCCGGTAAAGGCGTATGGTTCGGCGGCACTGGTGGTCCGGGAGGAGTAGTGCAGCAATAATCATTATAAAAGCAGCAGGTTATACAGGAAACATAATAAGAACACCGGGAAAATTCCAGGCGGACGACAGTCTGGAATTCTCCCGGTGTTTCTGGCATCTTACTCCCCGGTTTTGTACCTCTTACCGGAAGTGGTCTTGTAATTCTGCAGAATCGTGATACAATCAGGTCAGACAAAGAGGTGGAAAAAAAGAGTTCGTACGAAGGAGCATTTGGAAAGGAAGGAAGAAATGGAAATACAAATTCTCGAGAAAGAACCAGACCTGCAGGTGGTGATTAAATGCAGACAGGCGGATGGGCAGATAAACCGGTTAAAGGCTCATATCCAGATGTTTGATAATAAAATACAGGCAAAACAGGAAGATAATTACTGTCTGGTTAATACAATGGAAGTATTGTACTTTGAATCTGTGGATGACAGGGTGTTCCTTTACACGGAAGAGAGTGTAATGGAAGTCAGAGAGCGGTTGTATGAACTGGAGGAGAGTCTGCCCGGTCAGGATTTTATCAGGATATCCAAATCCCAGATTGTGAATATAAACAAAATCAAAGCATTAAAGCCGGAACTGAACCGCACGATTCTGGCGACTATGTGCAATGGGGAGCAGATTTCCATATCACGGAAGTATGTGAAGGAATTCCGCAGTATGCTGTCTTTATAGGAGGAAAATATGAAAAAGCAGAGAGAAGAAATCGTCCGTTTCTTAGTCTGGATGAGAAATGGCAGTGCCTTTTGTATCAGCTGGTTTCTGATACTATGGCTGTTTTATAATGCTACACACGGAATTACCTGGATTTCAACGGAATCCCTGGGAAAACTGGTCGTGCTGACGGTGGGAGGCGTGTTTTTGTTCAGTGCGCTGTTCACCAGAATTTTCATTAAAAAGTGGAGTTTTCTTTCCAGATTGTCCTGTTTTATGGTTGTTATCAGTCTGTGGGAGTGTGCAGCCTTTTACTGGCTTGGATTTTTTGTACGGACCGGGACATGGCTGGAGTGGCTGGTATTTGTAGGATTTATTTTGGTTTTGTATCTGGTGTGTATCCTGATTTATCAGCAGTACAGCAGGCGAAAAGGGGTGCTTTATACAGAGGCGCTGGAAAAGTATAAGGAAAAGAGGAGAATGGAACATGGAAAATAATACAAAAAATCTTTTTGATGTGATAAAAGAATTGAAACTGGATTGCGCCGGAAAGCAGAAAAAGGGTCTGCATTTTATTCTGACATCGGTTCTTATCTGGACAATCATTCTGGTGGTACAGCTGCTGCCGCTGCCGGTGATGACAAAGAATTTTTTTACGTTTTGTGCTTCCGTTCCGTTATGTCCGGTGGCGTATGCCATATCAAAACTTATAAAAGTGGATTTTCAGAACAAGGAAAATCCACTGACCGGTCTTGGCATTTTATTTACGGTGAATCAGATGATTTATCTGTTGATTGCCATGTGGGTGTATTCTGCAGTGCCGGATAAGCTGGTTATGGTGTATGCGATGATTTTTGGGGCACATCTGCTGCCGTATGGCTGGCTGTATCTGTCAAGGTCCTATTATGTGTTTGCAGGAGTAATTCCTGTGCTGGCATTGGCAGTGGGAATACAGTATCCGGCAGCAGTAATTGCAGGAGTGATGCTTCTGGTGGAGTTGGTGTTCTGTGTATGTCTGGTATATGAGGTGAAATACAGTTATTACCGAAAGGACTGCATAAAATAATTATAGTTTAAACCAAAAGTTTAATGATTTTTTGAAAAAGATGTGTTATAATGAAGACTTGGGTAAAATCGTGTTTGGGATGGAAGAGATATTTACAGGAGGTACAAGCTTATGAAACCAATGTATTTGTCAATTCAGCAAAAGGAAACAGGAAAGCAGATTAAGAAACTGCTCATGGAGAATGGTTATACGGTAAAAGATGTGCAGAGCGCCATGGGATTTGAGAATCCGCAGGCAATCTACAAATGGATTTCCGGCAGGTCATTACCGAGCTTAGATAATTTTGTAATCTTAAGCAGATTACTACATACAAGTATTGAAGATATCCTCGTCATTGACGGGGATATTGTTAGTTTAAGGGGAAAATATTTTAAACTATCGGTTCAATGACAAATTGTATGCGAGGTAGTAAACTAATATCAGAACGAAGGAAAGAAACGGAGGAAATTCAGAATGCAGACAATGACATCAGCATATGCGAATAAAATACTTAGAAGCCTGGAAGAAGATAAGGCTTTTTGGGTGAATAAGGAGGCAGCCTCCAGCACATACGTGGTAGCGAATAATGAGGAACCGGTGGTTCCGGAATATGACTATGCAGAAGTCGCAGCTGCAATTGCAGAAATTGATGAAAAAATCGCAATTATCAAGCATGCGCTTAATGTGACAAATGCTACTGCTAAGGTTTTAGTAGGGGACGTGGAAATGAGCATTGATACAATTCTCATCAAGATGGCGCAGTTAAATAAGAGAAAATCTGTGCTTGATATGATGCGTAAGCAGCTTCCAAAGGCAAGAGTGGAGCAGCACGCTTACATGTCCAGAAATTCAGTTCCGGAATATAAATACATCAATTATGACCTGGAATTGATAAAGAAGGAGTATGAGAGCATTTCTGTGAAAATTATGGAAATGCAGATGGCACTGGATAAGTACAATCAGACGGTGCAATTTGAAGTAGATATTTAAGGAAAACGCTTTAATCGGCGATTACTTAAAGGATATTTTCCGTACAAGGCTTCCTAAGATTATGGTGATCCGGAAGTTTTTGTTCAAGGTTAGGGCATATCTGTTATCCGTTATTTGTTATCGGTTTATGTTCAATGTAGGTTTAAAATCAGATGGAAATTCTTTGATGGGTACCTTGTAGAAAACCTGCTTCATAGAAGCGTGCGGAGGTTCGGTTCTAAGCACAGGCTGCAGAAGGTCTTCGGGTCTTCTGCAGCTATCTTAATGTAGAAGGAGCAGCGGATGAAGAATTACTGGAGAATGAGAGATTTTTCGATATGTTCGGTGCCTTATGTGTATGTGGACCATAGTTCGTATCAGGCGGACCAGCTATTTGTGCAGAATAAGGTGAGAATGAAATTCAAGGGAGAATATGCAAAAGCAGAATCGCCATATTGTATTGTGTTTTGCAAAGTGAGAAAGAAGGATGCAGAGCAATTTGAAGAAGCGCTGGAGAAACTTAAAAATAAGATGCTGCTGTTGGGATACAGGGATTATCCCGATGTTTGTAAAGAAATAGCAGAGATGATGGAGGAAGGGATGAAAGCGAGGGAGAAAAGTGAAGCAGTATGTGACAATAGATAAGCGAAGTAAAAAAGCGCAGAAGGAATATTATTCTAAACAGCGGAGGACATGGGGAGAATTAAATCCTGTGACAAGAAGTGTTCCCAGCGGGAAGATTTATAATCGAAAGAAGGATAAGCAGAAAAACAGGAAAATCGGCAGAGAATTCCGTGATGGATTTGATGTCGATTTTATTTGTTATGATAAAGAAGGTGTTGCATAGGTTAAAAATGAGTAGTTATTTGAAGAAAGTGGGAACGGGAGCGGTTACTGTTCACACTATTTTACAGTTCTGGTAGTTTTTGGAGAGAAAATATCCATGTCCGCCTAGCTCTTCCTACAACAGTTCGTTCTTGTCGAACATGCCGATAAAAGTGATTGCCACGCACCAGGAATTGTACGGCTAT
>JAGBBW010000102.1 GCA_017938285.1 Lachnospiraceae bacterium | reverse complement strand
AGATTCGGCACCTTAATTTTACCACAAATGGATGCTCTTTTTGCATTCACTTATCAGTTGAAAAGCAATATACAGTTAAAACACAGTATCTATGCGGCTTTTAGCCATTTTTGTGGCATTGCCGTGAATAATTTAGGTTTATTTTCTGCTGATGACGAAGTGTAAGGTGATAGCAGAGGACATCGGAGTGCAGGAAAAAGCACTGGTGTGTCTGCGCAGGCAGTCATGAAAGCAGCATAGAGAAGAAAACGATTGTTTCACAAATTACTTGCCTTTACTCTCGAAATCGTTTATAATAAATTAGAACTCTAATTAGATGGTGAATGGAGGAGGTACGGTACAAATGGGTGAAATAATGGTTAAGGATGTAAAGGTGCCAAATGGCAGCTGGGAAATTGACGGTATTCTGTATATGCCAAAACAGGAGGGAAGGTTTCCTGTTGTGATTTTCAGTCATGGTTATAACGGTTACAAAATGGATTTTGATGAAACGGCAAGATATCTGGCAGAGCGTGGAGTGGCAGCGTTTTGTTATACTTTCTGTGGCGGTTCGACAAGAGACATTAGTGGTAAACCGACCACGGAGATGACCATTTTTACGGAAATGGAAGATTTGACGGCAGTGATTGCGTATGTAAAGCAGCTGGAACAGGTAGATGCGGATAAGGTATTTACGTTTGGTGGAAGCCAGGGGGGACTGGTGACAGCACTGACGGTGGATGGACGCAGTGAGGATATCCGGGGAATGCTTTTGTTATATCCGGCATTCTGTATTCCGGATAACTGGACCAGCCGTTTCCCGGATAAAAAGGATATTCCGGATGTGGAAGAACTCTGGGATATGAAACTGGGAAGAATCTTTTTTGAAACGATTCATGGATATGATGTATTTGCCCAGGTTGGAAAATATCAGAATAAGGTACTGGTTATGCATGGCGATAAAGATCCGATTGTGGATGTGGGATACAGTGAGCGGCTGAAGCAGACCTATCCGCAGGTCCGGCTGGAGGTTTTTGAAGGAGAAGGCCATGGATTTTCACCGGAAGGAACCAGAGTGATGACAAAGATGGTGTATGATTTTGTTATGGAGCACAGATAGGAGGAAACGGTATGCAGAAAGAATTTATAGCAGTGCCGCAGGAGTATTACCAGCCGGCACAGAACCAGGGCACCATGCAGCGCCTGAAGTATATATCCAATACCTATGATGAAGCGGGGATGGAGATTGAAAAAGATGCACTGGTATATCTTCCGTATGGTTATGAAACAGAATCCGGAGATTATAATGTATTTTACCTGATGCATGGAGGCGGCGGAAATTCGGATGAAGTATTTGGCGGAATGGAAGCAAAAACAGCATTAAAAACGATTCTGGACAATATGATAGAGAAAAAAATCATAGAACCCTTGATTGTGGTTGCACCGTCTTTTTATTATAAAGGAACCACAGAAGCGAAGACATCCACAAAAGCGGCAGGACTTCTCACCCAGAACTTTCATCATGAGCTGGTAAAGGATCTGATTCCCAAGGTGGAAGCGGAGTTTCGTGTGAAAACAGGAAGAGAACACAGGGCATTTGGAGGGTACTCCATGGGCTCCGAAGCAACATGGAATGTATTTGCCAAATGTCTGGCAGTGTTTCAGTATTTTCTTCCGATGAGCGGTGACTGCTGGGGTGTGGAACTCCAGGGTGGTTTAAAGTGTCCAAAGGAAACGGTGGAATATCTGGAAAATGCAGTAAAAACATCCGGCAGAGGAAAAGAAGACTATGCGTTGTTTGTCTGCGTTGGAGATAATGGTGTGGCGTATCAGCCGTTACATACCATGATGCAGGAAATGGAAAAGCATACCGGTTATTTTGTATTTGGTCAGAATTTTTCAGAAGGAAATGTGATTTACTGTGTGGCAGCCGGAGGCACCCACTCGTATGAATACTGCTACCAGTACATTTATAACGCATTGCCGTATTTTTTTGCCGGATAGTATAAAAAGGGATATGGTATTGGAGAAGAAAGATGCGGGAAATTATTTTTTTAGCACTGCAGGATACCCAGAAAGCACACTGGAACCGCAGCCGGAAGGGATTTCAGGAACTTGATTTGTCCGATGGGCAGCCAAAGACGTTGTATATTTTAAGAGCCATGGATGGCTGTGTACAGAAGGAACTGGCAAAGGCCTGTGACATCAAACCGTCGTCCATGACGGTTATGCTGGACGGACTGGAACGGAAAGGATATGTCAGACGGGAAGAAACCAGGGTTTCCGGTGGCAAACGGGCGTTTCGTGTTTTTCTGACAAAGGAAGGCAGGGAGATGGCAGAGCGGGTGTTCCAGTTGATGGAGACGATTGAAGAAGAATGTTTCCAGGGAATATCTGAAGAAGAGAAGCAGCAGTTGTTTGCACTGCTTCGGAGGGTACGTGAAAATCTGAATAAAAGTTGTGGGGCAGAGAATCAAATTTAAATGAATATAAGTGGAGGTATACATGAGAAATTGGAAAAAGGGTCTTCTGGCAGTGACCATGGCAGGAGTGCTGGTTGGCGGCGTGGGCTGTACAAAGGAAACGACGGAAGAAGGTCAGAAGGTGAATAACCAGATGGAAAACAGTAGTCAGGAAAATGAAAATAATAGTCAGCCGGTGCAAGATGACCAGAATACCGGAAACAGTACAACAGGCAGCCGGGATGCCGGAAAAGTGGCAGCAATGTCTGACTGGAAGGAAGTAAAAGAAGGAAAAATTGCACGTGTGGCAGTACATGACCCATCTATTTTCCGGGAAGAGGATGAAAACGGAAAGGTGACCTATTACATATATGGAACCCATATTACATCTGCAAAGTCTGACAATCTGGTGGACTGGACAATCTTTACGAACGGTTACCAGAAAAAGAACAATACCCTGTACGGGGATTTATCAGAAAATTTAAAGGAATCCTTTGCCTGGGCAGGAGAAAATGATGCAGACTGTAAGGGTGGTTTTGCTGTATGGGCACCGGATTTGTTTTATAATGAAAACTATGTGAATGAGGACGGAAGCAAGGGGGCATATATGCTGTATTATTCAGTGTCTTCCACCTACTGCCGTTCTGCCATTGGTTATGCGGTGGCAGACAATGTGGAAGGTCCTTTTACGTACAAGGGAACGCTGGTGTATTCCGGTTTTACCCAGGTAAGTGCCAAGGACAGCCGCAGTAAGATTGATAAAATCTGGACGAATACGAATATTGATGAACTGATGGTAGCAGGCAGAATTGAAGGGGACTACAATACCATCTGGGGAACCAAAAATTATAACACGGATTATGCACCGAATGCCATTGACCCAACAATTTTTACAGATACCGAAGGAAAGATGTGGATGTGCTACGGTTCCTGGTCCGGCGGTATTTATCTGCTGGAACTGAACCCGGAAACCGGGGATGCCATTTATCCGGGCAAGGATGGTACTACCGCAGACGGCCGGGTCATTGACAAATATTTTGGAACAAGAATTGCCGGAGGACATACGATATCCGGCGAAGGTCCGTACATTCTGTATGATGAAGAAACAAAGTATTTTTATTTGTATACAACCTATAATTATCTGGATTCGGTCAGCGGATACAATATGCGTCTGTTCCGTTCCGAGCGTCCGGAAGGACCGTATCTCGATGCGGCAGGAAATAATGCAGTATTTGAATCTTCCAGAACGAACCAGTACCAGATTGGTATTAAGGTAATGGGCAATTACACGATGTCCAATTTAAACCGCGGCTATCGTTCGCCGGGCCACTGTTCTGCCTTTATTGATAAAGACGGTCACCGTTATCTGTTGTATCATACCCGGTTTGAAACCGGCGGAGAAGGCTTTGAGGTGCGGGTACACCAGCAGTTTATCAATGAAGATGGATGGCCGGTGACAGCAGTATTTGAAAACAGAAATGACCGGATTGCACTGGAAGGTTATGAGTACAGTGAGATTGCAGGTGTATATGAATTTATCAATCATGGAACCGGTTCGGACGGTGCCGGGGTAAGAACTCCGGAGATACTTGTCTTAAAAGAAGATGGAACCATTTCCGGGGATTATACTGGTACGTGGACAGAAAAGGAAAAGAGCTATCTGGCTACGTTTGAAGTGAACGGAGTTACCTATAAAGGTATATTCTTCAAACAGCATGATGAGCAGAATCCAAGCACAGAGGTTATGACCTTTACTGCAATCGGCACAAATAATGAGACTATCTGGGGTGTGAAATATGCCGAAGGAACAGAGTATGTGGAGCGCAAGGTGGAGGAAAAAGGAACGCCATCTACAGACTTTGCTGCCATTGAAAAACAGCCGGTAGTAAAGATGACCTTTGATAATACAGATGGTGTGGAACTGGCAGGAGATGCCAAAGTAGAGGATGGTGTGTTATGTCTGGCAAAGAACGCTTCTTCCTATGGGAAGACGTATGCGGTACTGCCGGGGCTGACTTCCTATGGTTTTTCCGAAGGAATTACCATAACTGCCGATGTGCTGGTGAGCAAGTATGCTACAGACTGGACAGCACTTTTTATGCTGGGTGACGGTACGCTTGGCGGTGGCTGTAAGACCCTTGGTTATCATTTTACCCAGGGCTTCAGCAGTGTGACGGACGATGCAAAGAATGAGAAGAGTGGCTATTACGGTGTGGACATCAAACAGCCGTATACCTGGGACTATTTCAGCCAGAATTCCGCACAGAATGTATGGCATACCATTACCGTGACAATTACAGAGTCTGAAATGAACACCTATATCAATGGTAAGCTGGTACAGTCCGGAAAGGGTAATTACAGTATGATTATGGATACGTTTAAGGTTGCAGAAAATAATTACCTTGGCGGTTCCTATTATAATGACCCGGATTTCTGTGGAAAGATGGACAATGTGGCTATTTACAATACCGCACTTTCCCAGAGTGAGGTTCAGGCGCTTTCGGGAAAATAGTGATGTACTAATGTTTGAAGTGAAAAAGCTGATGAATTCCGGTGAACAGGCTGGAATTTGTCAGCTTTTTATTTTTTCTTTTTTCAAAGTATGGTATAATGTGAAAAAGCTTCGCTTTATCACTACTGAATCGAGTGTGCGCTGAAGCGCACGAAAAATATGGTATAATGTGAAAAAGCTTCGCTTTATCACTACTGAATTGAGTGTGCGCTGAAGCGCACGAAAATATAGTATAATCAAAACAGTGCCAAATATCTGTGGATGGGGTGGAAATGTAATGGAGGATTATTTAGTTTTATGGGTCAGGTTAAGTTCCTTGTTTGTGGAACAGAAACTGATTCCGGAGATTGAGAGAAATTGTGAGAAATACGGTGTTTTTTCACAGGCAGCATGTAAGGTATTCCAAGAAAATAAATGGGCAGAGAACAGTATGTACTTTCATCACCAGTATGCGGAAAAGGACATACCAATGGGGCAGGAATATGAAGCAATTGCATATAGCAAAGGTGGGAAAATACAACCGGACTCCATACAAAAATGTCATTCCAAAGTGTTATGTGTTTTTACTGCATTTCGAACACAACCATCGGACTATGCCATGAGAGGTCATCATGAGCTTAGTTTGATACAGTTTGAGAAAGAAATACCTCCCATGGTAAAAGAATTGGTTGAGATTATGGAGTGGGAATCAATGGATTTGACAGAACAGAGTTATGTTTACTTAGGGTCCGAGGCAGGACTCAGAAAATTGGTGCATAAGCAGGAAATGATGGATAGAATAATGAAAATGGAGCAGTACCTGGACGAAGTTTCGGAAGTATGGAACCATTGTCCGGAAGAAGTAAGCAAAAATGCAGACCTTCAGAAAAAGGTGCGGGAATTAACACAGTACCTTGACGGTGGACAGTGGCTGCAGGATTATGAAGCAGACGAACGTGGAGAATTGCCCGTAGATTTAAAACGTGGTGTATTATCCCAGGATGTGCTCTACAATCTGCTGTGTGAGATGGAAGAAGCAGGACGGAGTGAGCAGTCAATTACAGTGAAGGAAGTAGACAAAACTTATTTTGAAATATATGACAAAATTCCCATGCGTGTAGAGGTGAACTCGGAATACAAGATAAAACGTCTGGACAATGGGCTTGGCGGGTTAGTTTTCGAGGAATGTCCTGTAGAACCATACGTCAAGGATTTTGGAAAGTATGAATGTGCCACCACCTATGAAGAGCAGTTTGATATTTCCACCTGGCGGTTTTATATGGCCTTTGACGGAGAAACTGCCATCGGTGCGGCAACGGTGGCCGGGCCAACCAGGGGCATGAATATGCTGTATGGCAGAGAGGATGCCTGTGTGCTGTGGGATATCCGGGTTGCCGATGGTTACAAGTACCGGGGAATTGGGCAGAGCCTGTTTGATATGGTGGTTGACGGGGCAAAGAAGGACGGATACCGTCAGATGGTGATTGAGTGCCAGAATAATAATGTGCCGGCCTGCCATTTTTACCATAAGCAGGGAGCGGTACTTTGTAAGGTGGATATGCATGCCTATTATATGGAGCCGGAGGTACGGGACGAGGTGCAGTTGGTGTGGTATTTAGATATTTAAAGGAGACAGGGAAGCAGATGAAGCTTACGAATATGACAATAGAAAAAATGTGTAAAATAACAGAAAAGCAGTCGTTTGATCGTAAAAGTGCGAAAATTGAAGCGACTGCAATAGCAACGCCAGTCATTGCTTTTGCAAATGCGGATGGAGGGGTATTGGCCGTTGGGATAGAGGATAATGGTGAAATCACAGGAATAGATGAATATATGAAAAATGTAAATGAAATTCTGCGTGCTCCTTTTGATTATTGCCGGCCGTCTGTTATGGTTGAAACAGAGGTGATTCCTTGTAAAGACAGCAAAGGAAGGGAAAATCATATTTTACTGATTAAGATTCCCCAGAGCAGTGAGTTACATGCAAATCATCGGGATGAAGTTTTTCTTTGAGTGGGGGATAAATCAAAGAAACTGACATTTGATGAAAGACTGCAGTTGATGTATGCAAAGGGTACAAGGTATTATGAAAATGAACCGGTATATGGCAGTTGCGTAGAGGATATTGAAATGTCAGCTGTTACAGAGTATTGTAAGAAGATTGGATATGGAAAAACACCAGAAGAATATATCAGGCAAAATAAAAAATTTATTGTTGAGGTGAATGGACGCCAGGAGATGAGCGGAGCTGCTATTTTATTATTTGGCAGACAGCCTCAGTTATTTTTTGAGCGTGCAAGAGTACGTTTTATACGATATGAAGGTACGGAGGTTAAAGTTGGCGCAGAGATGAATGTAGTTAAAGACAAAATTTTTCAGGGACGTATTTTAGAACTGGTAGAGAATACAATTGAATTTGTAAGAAGTCAGATAAAAGAGCACACATACCTTGGACCGGATGCAAGATTTGTTACAGAGCCGGAATATCCGGAATTTGTATGGAAGGAAATTATTATTAATGCTATTACCCACAGGGATTACAGTATTAAGGGAACTGATATTCAAATTAAGATGTTTGATGATCATATTACTGTGGAAAGTCCAGGAACTCTTCCAGGTATTGTTCGCCTGAATAATATGAGAGACATTCATTTTTCGAGAAATCCAAAAATTGCTGAATTTCTTCATGAATACGAATATGTCCGTGAATTTGGAGAAGGTATTGACCGTATGTATCTGGAAATGAGACAGGCAGGATTGCCAGAACCAGAATATAGAACGGAGTCATTTATGGTATATGCAACAATAAAAAATAAAAAATTTAACGTGGAAAAAAGAGAAAGTATAAATAATAACACCCAAGAAAACACCCAAGAAAACACCCAGGAAAACACCCAGGATAAGATTATCAAGTATTGCAGATTGCCGCGAAGTAAGAAAGAAATTGCGGCATTTTTAGGGTATAAGGATGTAAAAAGCTTTGCTAAAAATCATCTGAAGCCATTGCTGAAAGAAGGAAAAATTGAAATGACGATTCCTGAAAAACCGAGTAGCAGAAATCAGAAATATTTTTCTAAATAAAGCTGTGTTGTTGTTCTATAGGATTGTAGTAGAAAATTTAAAAAAAAGAAATAGTGGTAATAGAAAAGTGAAGAAAAGGAGACACCATGAACGATTTTTCCCAAGGTTCCGTAAAAAAGCGAATTATAGAACAGGCCATCCCGCTGACACTGGCACAGATTGTCCAGCTTCTTTACAACATGGTGGACCGCATTTATATAGGACATCTGCCGGAAACTGGTGACCTGGCTTTGACCGGAGTTGGCATTACGTTTCCGATTATTGTACTGATTGCCGCCTTCACCGGGCTTTTTGGCAATGGTGCGGTACCATTGTTTTCCATCACCCGTGGAAACAAGAGGGATGACGAAGCAGAAAACATTATGGGGAATGCTTTTACGCTTTTAATGATAGCTGCGGTTCTTTTATTTGCCGTCTGTTATCTGTTCCGGCGACCAATTTTGTTTTTGTTTGGAGCCAGTGAAGCGTCTTATGAGTATGCCGACCAGTATCTGCAGATTTATTTGTTTGGAACGGTATGTTCCATGATGGCTACCGGTATGAACGGTTTTATTAACGCCCAGGGATTTCCAAGAGTGGGAATGCTGACAACGGTGGTTGGCGCAGTTATAAATATTGTACTGGACCCGGTATTTATTTTTGGATTCCACATGGGTGTACAGGGAGCTGCCCTGGCAACGGTCATCAGCCAGGCGGTTTCAGCGGTTTGGGTGTTCCGCTTTCTGACTGGGAAAAAAGCAATTTTAAAACTGAAGAAGGAGTGTTTCCGTCTGGAGGCTGAACGTGTAAAACGTATGGTAAGCCTGGGAATTCCATCCTTTGTCATGCAGGGATCAAACTGTCTGGTACAGGTGGTGTGCAATAATTCCCTGCAGACCTATGGCGGTGATTTATATGTTGGAATTATGACGGTATTGAATTCTGTCCGGGAAATGATTTCCCTGCCGGTTATGGGAATCAGCAGCGGCTCCCAGCCGGTGTTAGGTTATAATTATGGCGCAGGGGAAAAAGAGAGGGTGAAAGAGGGCATTCGGTTTATGACGCTGATTGGAAGTGTGTACACGGTGTTTGCCTGGCTGGTGGTGCTTCTCATTCCACAATACATATTCCGTATTTTTTCCAATGATGAATTGATGATAGCAGAAGGAGCAAAGGCATTATCCGTTTACTTTTTTGGCTTTGTGTTTATGTCCTTTCAGTTTGCGGGGCAGTCTACGTTTCAGGGTCTGGGAAAAAGTAAAAAGGCAATCTTTTTCTCCCTGCTGCGCAAGGTGATTATTGTAGTGCCACTGACCCTGCTGCTTCCAGTGCTGGGATTTGGGGTAAACGGTGTCTTTCTTGCGGAGCCAATATCCAATGTCATTGGTGGGCTGATCTGCTTTGTAACGATGTGGAGAACGGTGTATAAACGGTTGTAACGAGAGTGTAACTATTCAGCCCAACCCAAATCCGCATTCGTAAAACCTGCCAGCAAGCTTGCAGTCCGTATATATAGCATATAAGGCTGAATAGTTACACGAGAGTTAGGAACTTTCGAAAAAAATAGTTGGAAATAGAGAATGAAAATGTTATAATGAAAACGTTCGATTTATTGATTGGGGCAGATAGAAGGTATGTAACTGTGAGGGTATGGAACGGTTACAAAAGACAGAGCAATTACGATAGGAATGGGTGACGATGGAGAAATCAAAAAAGCATAAGCTTGTAGTGAATAAAGAGAAATATACGGTGTTGTCTGCAGATACGGACTTTTATAAATTTGTGGATGATTCCAGACTGTATTATTCCTTTGAACGTCTGATTTGTGAGGAGGACCGGAAAAAATTTACGGATAATGTAGCGGCCGGTTTTACGGGATGGTTTGTGGTTCATCTGGAGGCACTGGACGGAGCAAAGATTCCGTGTTATCTTCTGATGGAGGAGATTCCGGCTTCGGACAACCTGGAACTGGTTGTACTGGATATTGCCATGATTTCAGACTCTGAGTGGGAAATGAGCAAGCAGTGCAGGATTAACGATACGATTAACAGTCTGTATGCGGATGATATGTTTTTTTATTACCCTGCCCGGAATGAGGTGGAAATCAGTACCGGAACCGGGGCAAACCGTTATGTACAGACGATGACACTGGAACAGTTGCAGCAGAAGCTGGAGAATCTGGCAGAGGATAAAAACACAGTAAGTGATTTTATTGGCGGACTGCGCAGCGGGAGCAGATATCTGTTCATTAAATTGAATGGCAGTATTAAAACTACCGAAAGCGAAATGAAGCACAGCATTATTAAATGTTCCGGTTTTTATGAGCGTGGTGTACATACCATGACAGTCGGATATCTGCATGAGTATATGGAACGTACCTATAGTGATACAAGAAAGATTGAAATTGATTCCCTGACGGGACTGATTGCCAAAGGCGAGATAACTAACATGGTAATACGTACCATTGACATGGAAAAGCGTCAGAATGTTTCCCTGGCTATTGTGGACATTGACCATTTTAAACGGGTAAATGATGAGTTTGGCCACATGACAGGAGATACAGTAATCCAGCAGGTGGCAACAATTATTTCAGAAGAAGTTGGAAATGAGGGACTGGCAGGCAGAATCGGCGGCGATGAATTTATGATTTTATTTTATAATGCCTATGATCTGGAAAACTCCAGAGAGCGGCTGCGCAGTATTAAAAATACGGTCAGCGCCAGATATCCGGCAGATGTTCCGGGACAGCCGGCAATTACCTTGTCCATCGGCTGTGCGGCATATCCAAAAGATGCTTCCAATTATGAGGAACTGTTCGCTCTGGCAGATTTTGCCCTGTACCGCGCCAAAGAAAAGGGAAGAAACAGGTATATTATTTACAATAAGGAAAAACACGGAACCATTACGGAAATCAAAAAAACAACCAATACGACAACAAGAATCAATACCCGTGGGGACATGTCCATGGGAGAGATTATGTGTGTTATTATGGATAGGGCATTCAGTGGAAAAGTCTATCCGGTGGAGCGTCTGCTGGATGATTATATTGAAAATTTTGAGGTTCCCCGGATTTCGGTATATGACAGGAAGGCCGGGCATGTATTGTATATGGCCGGACAGCAGGTGCCTTCGGATGCCTTAATTGCCCGGACAGAGCAGTATATTCTCAGTGAATACTGGCAGAAACGTTATGCCAATCCACAGACAGTTATTAACGATATTACGACGGTGGCAGAAGAGGATGAGAGAGTGTATGTACAAATGAAAGCACAGGGAGTTCTGTCCTGTATTCACATTCCGTTTCAGGATAGGAATGGAAGGGACTGTGTTCTGGCACTGGAGGCAGTAAATAAAAAGATTGCCTGGAATATGGAAAAAGTACATTATTTCCGGCTGATGGCGAAAATATTGTCGGGATATGTATTGGTATAAAAGTTAAAAACACCCTGCAGAAGCAAAATTCTGCAGGGTGTTTTTTTAAAAAAGTGTTGACAAAAACAATTTAATTGTGTACAATCAAACCAACCTAATAAATTGCATACAATTAAATCGATAACAATTCATCGGATGGTGAAACTGCATGTCAGGAGGAAGGAACATGAGTATTTATGATTACAAGGTAAAGGACAAACAGGGCGAAGAAGTTTCATTAAAAGATTATGAAGGTAAGGTGCTTCTGATTGTCAACACGGCTACCGGTTGTGGATTTACACCACAGTTTGAAGGTTTACAGGATTTATATGAGAAGTATCAGCAGAAGGGGTTTGAAATTCTGGATTTTCCGTGTAACCAGTTTGGAAACCAGGCACCGGGCAGTAATGAAGAAATCATGGAGTTCTGCAGTTCCAGATATGGAATCACATTTCCGCAGTTTGCAAAAATTGATGTAAATGGAACACAGGAGGCTCCCTTGTTTACCTATCTGAAATCCCGGAAGAAGGGGCTTATGGGAAGTAATATCAAGTGGAATTTTACCAAGTTTCTGGTAGACAGAACGGGAACTGTCGTAGAGCGTTTTGCACCGGTCAAGGCACCGGAGGACCTGGCGGCAGCGATAGAAAAATTGTTATAATCCTGCGAAAAATAAAAACAGTCAGAAAGAATTTAAATCATAGTAAAGGAGAAGAAAAAAGATGAGATTTTATGAATTTGAAGCAGCGGACAGATATGGAGTGAATATTTCCATGAGAGAATATGCAGGAAAGGTGGTTTTAATTGTCAATACGGCAACAGAATGCGGCTTTACTCCACAGTACGATGATTTACAGGATTTATATGAAAAATACGAACAGAACGGTCTGGAAATACTGGATTTCCCATGTAATCAGTTTGGAAACCAGGCACCGGGCAGCAGTGAAGAAATTGCCAGCTTCTGTGACTCCAGATATGGAATTACATTTCCACAGTTTTCCAAGGTAGATGTAAATGGAGAAAAAGCGCTTCCATTGTTTGATTTTTTGAAGCAGGAAAAGGGATTTGCAGGATTTAATCCGGAGCATCCGCTGGCAGCCATTGTAGAAAGCATGCTGGAAAGAAGTAATCCAAACTATAAGAATGAGCCGGATATCAAGTGGAATTTTACAAAATTCCTGGTAGACAGAGCAGGCAATATAGTGGCACGTTTTGAGCCAACGGATGAAATTGAGGTAATTGAAAAAGTAGTGAAAGAATTATTATAAAGTGGAAAAACGGAGGAAGATATCATGGAATATTGTTACAGAACAAAAAATACCTGCTCTACAGAAATTAAACTGGATATAGAAGGAAATGTTGTCAGAAATATTGTATTTACCGGCGGATGTAACGGTAATCTGAAAGCGATTCCGCTTCTGGTGGATGGCTGGACCGTGGAACAGATTGAAGAGAAATGTAAGGGAATTACCTGCGGCAGACGGCCAACCTCCTGTGCAGACCAGCTTACCTGTGCAGTAAGAGAGGCTTATGAGGCGCAGGAAACGCTTTAATCAGGGGTTCCTTAAAATCATTTGCATAGCCGGAAAAGAAGTGGTACAATGGTAGTCTGGAAAACAGCAATCAGATTAAGAGAAGAAAAGAGGAACTTATGGATAACAGATATGATGTGTTAAAACTGGAAAATCAGCTGTGCTTTCCACTGTATGCCTGTGCCAAGGAAATTGTCCGGAAATACAAGCCGTTTCTGGATGAAATAGATCTGACTTATACGCAGTATATTGCCATGATGGTATTATGGGAACATAAGGAAATTAATGTGAAAGACCTGGGAGCATACCTGTATCTGGATTCCGGTACGTTGACACCGGTGTTAAAGAAGCTGGAGCAGAAGGGATATGTGGTAAGAAAGAGAGATGCACAGGATGAACGGATGTTACAGGTAACGATTACGGCAGAGGGAGAGCAGTTGAAAGAGAAAGCAGTGGGAATTCCGCCCAGAATCGGAGGCTGTGTGAATCTGGAGCCGGAAGAGGCAGTAAAGCTGTATGAAATTTTACAGAAAATTTTGAAAAGTATTTGACAAATGGAAAAAAGAGTGATAGACTCTGTTCTAACAAAGGGAGATTTAAGGAATTTTCCCATTGTCAGAAAAAAAGAAAGAAGCTGTTATCATGAGAAATATTCCATTTGTAAAGCTGAACAGGGACGATGATAGACAGCGCTTGTAGCGGTGAAATGTATCAGAGGATATCTTACTGATAATAGTTCACAGGTACAGGCGCTGTTTGTGTTGTACCTGTGTGGCAGATAGAAGGATGAGGACCACACTGGAAATAGAGAAACCAGAGTGGTCTTTTTGTATGTTCAGGGCCCGGGCAGGCAGGAAAATCATATCCGGTTTCTTTATCATAAATGAAAAATTTTGAAAGAAAGGAACAAGGATATGAAAAAGATGAATTGGACAGAGTATTACTCAGAACATACAAAATATAGAAAGGAAGTGGAGGCTGGAGAACTGGAACAGTACATCGGCGAAACAGTACAGATTCATGGCATGGTGTATAAAATCCGGAAGATGAGTGACTTTGCATTTGTGCTGCTGCGGACAAAACGTTCCATAGTACAGTGTATTTACAGCAGGGAATACAGTACGTTTCCTTTGGAGCAGTTACAGGAGGAGAGCGCGGTACGAATGACTGCAAAGGTCATTGCTGAGGAACGTTCCAGAATGGGATACGAGTTGCAGTTGTTGTCTGCGGAAGTGCTGTCCCTGCCGGAGGAAATATCCCCGATTGTGATTAATAACAAAAAGGTGGACACTTCCCTGGAGAATTTATTAAATTACCGTCCGGTGACACTGCGGAATGAAAAGGAACGGGCAGTGTTTAAATTGCAGGAAGGAATCTGCCGGGCGTTCCGGGAGTTTTTGTATAAAGAAGGGTTCACAGAGATTCACACACCAAAAATCGTGGCGGAAGGTGCAGAGGGTGGTGCCAATATTTTTAAACTGGACTACTTTGGAAAGCAGGCGTATCTGGCACAGAGCCCGCAGTTTTATAAGCAGATGATGGTGGGGGTGTTTGAGAGAGTATTTGAAATTGCTCCGGTGTTCCGGGCAGAAAAACACGACACGGCAAGACATTTGAATGAGTATACCAGCGTGGACTTTGAGATGGGATTTATCGAAAGCTTTGAGGAAATCATGCAGATGGAAACCGGAATGCTTGCTTTTACCATGCAGTACCTGCAGATGCATTACGAGCTGGAGCTGGCGTTATTAAAGGTACAGCTTCCGGAAATTACTTCCATTCCGGCGGTGAAATTTATGGAAGCCAAAGAACTGGTGGCGAAAGCGTACCAGCGTGAAATCAGGGATGTTTCAGACTTTGAACCGGAGGAGGAGAAACTGCTGTGTGAGCTGATAAAGAAAAAGACGGGCAGTGAGTTTGTGTTTGTCACCCACTATCCGAGTGCAAAACGTCCGTTTTATGCAAAAGAATGTGGGGAAAATCCGGAGGAAACCTTAAGTTTTGACCTGCTGTTCCGTGGATTGGAAGTGACCACCGGTGGACAGCGTATCCACAATTACCGGGAACAGGTGGAAAAAATGGAGCGCCGTGGGATGAAGGTGGAAGCATTTGAAAGTTACCTGATGATGCATAAGGCTGGAATGCCGCCGCATGGCGGTCTGGGACTTGGACTGGAGAGGCTGACAGGCAGACTGCTTGGGCAGGAAAATGTGCGGTATGCAGCCCTGTTTCCAAGGGATATGAACCGGGTGACACCGTAGACAGATTTCACTTGAAAATCTGTGTTTCCTGTTGCATAATAAAGACGTATTATGGTCAAACACTTTAATCAGCGTTTCCTTAAGAAGACAAGGAATTAATCATAATCGGAAAGGAATCCCGGAAGAAGAATCCGGGATTCCGGAAATGGAGCAGTAATGAAAGAGCAATTTTCAAGAATAGAAGCCTTACTTGGCGGTGACGCCATGGAAGTATTACAGAATGCCAGGGTGGCAGTCTTTGGAATTGGTGGTGTGGGCGGCTATGCCGTGGAAGCACTGGCAAGAAGTGGCATAGGTGCCTTTGATCTGATTGACAATGATACGGTGTCGGTGTCTAATTTAAACCGTCAGATTATCGCAACTATAGATACAATTGGCAAACCTAAGGTAGAAGTCATGAAGGAGAGAATTCTTTCCATTAATCCAGAGGCTGAGATAACGGTACGGCAAAGTTTTTTTCTGCCGGAGAACAAGGATCAGTATGATTTTAAAGAGTATTCCTATGTGGTGGATGCAGTAGATACGGTAACGGCAAAAATTGCGATAATCCAGTTGTCCAAGGAAGCAGGAGTACCGGTTATCAGCAGCATGGGTACCGGAAATAAGTTAAATCCGATGGAGCTGGAAGTGACGGATATTTCCAAAACCTCCGTTTGTCCGCTGGCAAAAGTTATGCGCAAGGAATTAAAAGACCGGGGAATCAAAGGGGTAAAGGTCGTGTATTCCAAAGAACAGCCGGTAGTGCCCAAGTTTGCACTGGAAGGAGTTGACCCGGTGGCAAAGAGGAGGGGAACTCCGGCAAGTACGGCATTTGTACCGTCAGTAGCAGGATTGATTATTGCATCAGAAGTCATTAAGGATCTGACAAAGGATGTGCGGGAGAAAGGACAAAACGATGAAGGATTTAACGAAAGGACCATTATTTAAAACATTACTTTTCTTTGCCATACCGATATTTTTCGGAAACCTGTTCCAGCTGTTTTATTCGCTGGCAGATACCCGGATTGTAGGGAGCTATCTTGGCGAGCAGGCACTGGCGGCAGTAGGTGGCACCAGCGTGTTAAGCAATTTGCTGATTGGTTTTATGAACGGCATGACATTGGGATTTGCAGTGCCTATGGCACGTTTTTATGGAGGTAAAAAGTATGACCGGCTTAAGAAGGCGTTTGCTTCTGCGGTCAGTGTGGGACTGATACTATGTGTCGTTCTGGTAACGGCGTGTCTGCTTTTCATGGAACCACTGATGAGATTTATGGAAATCGAAGCCCATTTGCTGGAAGACGCCAGAAGTTACTGCACAGTACTGATTTGTGGTCTGTTTTTTACCTTTGCGTACAATCTCGGCGCATCAACCCTTCGTGCACTTGGCAATTCGGTGACACCACTTGTTTTGTTAATTTGTTCCAGCTTTTTAAATGTAGGTCTGGATATTTACTTTATTAACGGACTGCATCTGGGTGTATTTGGAGCAGGTCTGGCAACCGTTATTGCCCAGGGTGTTTCCGCTGTTCTGTGTATTATTTATTTAGCCCGGAAGTACCCGGTGCTTCATTTTACAAAACAGGACCTGAAGCCGGAATTTTCGATTCTGAGAGAACTGCTGGCAGCAGGCTGCTCCATGGCGTTTATGAGTTCTCTGGTACAGTTTGGAACGTTAATGCTCCAGACAGCGATTAATGGTCTTGGCCAGAATATTATTGTTGCCCATACGGCCGCCAGAAAGGTGACGGAAATCTTTATGATGGCGTTCAGTATTACCGGCTCTGCCATGTGTACGTTCACGGGGCAGAATCTGGGTGCCGGAAAGTATGACAGAATCAGGAAAGGTGTGTTTGGCGCCATCGGATTTTTAGCCTGCTGGGTGCTGCTGGTGATTGTGCTTGCCAATACGGTGGCGGAGGATTTGATCCGTATGATTACCGGAAGTGATACAAAAGAAGTGCTGGAAACCGGGGCAAGGTATTTAAAATTTGATACGATATTTTATATGGTGGCGGCTCTGATTACGCTGCTGCGAAATGTGTTGCAGGGGCTTGGAAACCACATTACACCAATTGTATCCAGTTTTGTGGAACTGGCAGGCAAGGTGGTATTTGCCAGAGTGATGGTACCGCAGCTGGGATACTGGGGCGTCATACTGGCAGAACCGGTGGTGTGGATACTGATGGTGATTCCGCTGATTTTCCAGATTTTGCGGAGTCCGTATTTGAAGAAAGATGCGGAGAAGCGGGTGACTGCTGTAAATGGATAGTAGTATACAAGAAACCATAGATTGATAAGGAAAAGAGGAACTTTCTTCGAGTGATGAAAACAGTAAAAATTTTGAAAATTTTATTATAGCTGGGGAAATAAAGCTGGTAAAGTACGATTTGCATAAGTTTTCTACTGTTCTGCAATACTATCAAAGTAATGATTCTGTACAGAATCGTAATAAAAAAGAAAGCGAGAACAGCCATGGAAAATGCAGATACAATTAAGCTCTTACAGGAATGTGATGCCGGAACAAAAATGGGAATCAGCTCCATTGATGAAATTCTGGATAAGGTACAGGACGAAAAATTAAAGAAGCTGTTGGAAGAGAGCAAGGCACACCATGAAAAGCTGGAGGAAGATACCAGTCGTTTGTTAAGCCAGCATGGTGCAGAGGATAAAGAACCAAATATGATGGCAAAGGGAATGTCCTGGATGAAGACCAACATGAAAATGACGATGGATGAAAGTGATGCCACTGTGGCGGACCTTTTGACGGACGGCTGTGACATGGGTATTAAATCATTGTACCGATATATGAACCAGTATCAGGCGGCAGACCAGGAATCCAAAGGAATCTGTGAACGTCTGATTGCAATTGAGGAACGTCTGGAAAAGGATTTGAGAAAGTATTTGTAAAGAGAAACAGTAGCTGTAGAAGCAGGAAAGAGTTATAAAATGAGATGGGAAAAGCCTGGGATGTATGTAAAAACATATATTCCAGGCTTTTTTTGCTTTATAGAAAAATATGTAGAAATGGAAAGAAAAGTAAAATAAAAAATATGGAAAGTAAACTTGACATTTCTGGGATTATCGCATATACTATGGATGGAAAGTGAACTTTCCATGAAAGGAGGCCTATCTTGAAAAACCGTTTAGAAGAATTACGAAAGAGCCGTGGAATCCGGCAGGAGGAACTGGCAGAAGCATTGGAAGTATCCAGGCAGACCATCGGGTCACTGGAAAATGGCCGGTATAATCCTTCGATTTTACTGGCGTTTAAGATTGCAAAGTATTTTGACATGAGTATTGAGGACATTTTCATTTATGAGGAGGAAGAATAATATGGCTGGGAAGAGAAAAGATGTAGTAATGGTGGTGACAGGGCTGGTGCTTTTAGTGGCTGGTGTGGTGCTGGCAGTCACCATAAAGGAGCCGGAGGGCATTATGCGGTATCTGCCGTTTCTCTGTATTGGTTATGGCTGTGGTATTTTTGGTGGAGGCATGGGAAGCTTAAGCGGCAGAAGGATTCTGGAAAACAATCCGGAAGCAAAGAAACAGAAGGAGATTGCAGAAAAAGATGAACGAAATCTGGTCATTGGTTACCGGGCGAAGGCAAAGGCATATGATATGATGGTGTTTGTGTTTGGTGCACTGATTATTTCCTTTGTTTTGATGGAAACAGGTATTGTACCGGTGGTTATGTTGGTTTGTGCCCAGCTTTTTGTATTGGGTTATGGGCTTTACTACCGGATGAAATATGAAAATGAAATGTAAAAAACGTATAATACTGTTCTGAAATTATCTGTAAAAGATGGAATTATGATGAAAACTACCAGAATCCGGCAGGCTGATGAGTTGCTTACTAAAAAACCAGTCTGCCGGATTTCTGCTGAAAAATCCATTATTTCATGATACTAATCAGTTCCTTCCTGAAAATCAGCAGATACAATACTACAGTAACAGCCAGGAAAAGAAGTTCTACCACTGCATGGAAGAAGGAATAACTTTCCAGTTGAAGTCCTACGGCTGTTCCTGCCGGAACTAAAATTGAAACAATGCCCACCAGCATGGAAACAAAGGTGGAGGCACTCTGTTTTACCACTCTTGCTTCATTATCCCAGTTAAGAACCGGAAAAAGCAGATTGACTGCCAGTCCAAGGACAATCGTAAACAGAAGAAAGACCAGCGGCAGCAGGATATAGTGCAGGGCGGTTATGATATCCGGTTTTGTACCAATCAGCAGTAAACTAACGCAGAGGATATAAAATGGGGCTGCCAGAACCAGGTTCCATAAGAGCTTTCCTTTATAAATGTCAGCTGCTTTTATCGGAAGTACCTGCAGCTGCCAGAAAGTTTTACCTTCCATGGAAATGGTGCAGGATGTGGTACTGGTCATGCAGAGCGGCAGGGACAGAATAAACGGCATCAGCTGTACTACCAGCGGAAGATAGTCGGAGGCTCCCATATATTCTGCCAGTGGTTCGATACCCATAACGGCAACGGCACCTGCCAGAAGCAGGGCAAGAATATAGCCAATGATGGTGTTGGTGACATAAAGGCTGGAAGAAAAGTATAGTTTGGCTTCTTTTTTTAATAGGGCAATCAGAGTATGCTCTGCTTTCAAAGTTTCCAGTCTGTAATTCTGTTTGGCATAAGAGGCGTTTAAGCCGGCACAGATTTCCAGAAAGTTCTTAGCCAGTATCCAGACAAAGACCAGGAAAATGATGGTCGGCAGAGCCAGCAGCAGAAGAAGCTGTGCCAGATTTCCCTGCAGGGCGTTATGATACCAGAGAGCCGGAGGAAAAATGCCGCCAAGTTCCACGGTTACTATGGAGAGAAGTTCTTTGACTGCTTCTAAATCCATGGTTTCTGCCTGTTCGCCCATACCAACGCTGCCGAGCATGACAGCAACGACAAGCAGCATGGTAAGAAGAACCTCCACCAGGGATTTGTGTTTCATGCGGGAGCTGATTCCTTTAATCAGCGCACCGAGAATGGAGGAAATCGTCAGAGGCAGCAGTGGGGCAAGCAGTATCACCGGAATGCTGGTCAGATAAAAGGACAATCCTGGTTTTGCAAAGTAAATGTGTACCGCCAGTCCCGGCAGCATAACAATGGAAGAAAACAGCAGGTTTGTTACATACATGGTGACAAATCGGCTGATTAAAATAGCGGATTTTGTTACAGGCAGGGATACCATGATATCGTAGGATTTCATGGAAAACAGGACGCTTCCTGCTTTAAAAAAGGACAGTACCAGCATAACAAGGCTGATGATGGTATACAGATACATCGGAACAATTTCGCCCAGTTCCATGAAATGAAAGGCATAGGACATGGAACTGACATAGGCAGTAACCATGAGAAAAACCAGCAGGTATGCCACGGCAAGAAGGGCGAAGGCCGCCTTTTTTTTCTTATCCTTCGAATAGCGCATTTCATTGATACCAAACAGGTTCTTTAACTGTACCCGGCTGAGGGTCAGGATTTGTTTCATCATTCCTTTGTCACCTCCATGAAGACGGACTCTAAGGAGTCACCGTTGGTCAGGTCTTTGGTATCACCGGCTGCCATCAGTTTCCCTCCCCGGATTATGGCAACCTTGTTACAGAGCTTTTCTGCTACATCCAGAACGTGGGTGGAGAAAAAGATGGCGGTGCCTTCCTTGCAGAGGGAGTGCATACGGTTCTTTAAATGCAGAGTGGCTATCGGGTCCAGACCAACAAACGGCTCATCCAGAATCAGGAGTTTTGGCTTGTGAATCAAGGCGTTGATAATGGCAAGTTTCTGTTTCATGCCGTGGGAGTAGGAGGAAATCAGATCGCCCAGAGCGTGTTCGATTTCAAAAGCAGTGGCTTCTTCCTTAATGCGCTGTTCCCGGTCTGCGGCAGAAACACCGTAAATGTCTGCAATAAAGTTTAAGTACTGGATGCCAGTCAGGTATTCATATAAGTCCGGGTTATCCGGAATGTAGGCCATAATCTGTTTGCATTCCAACGGTTTTTCCTTAACGGACATACCGTTTACCAGAATTTCTCCTTTGTCAAAGTCGTGAATGCCCACGATGCACTTGATGGTGGAAGTCTTTCCGGCACCGTTGTGTCCGATAAATGCACAGATGTCACCGGCATTGACAGTAAGGGTTAAGCTGCTGACGGCTTCCTTGCCGCCTTTGTAGGTTTTGGTTAAATTCTTGATTTCTAACATAACGTCCTCCATTCTGAAATATTTGAATTTTCAAACACGCTCTAACTAGTACATCGGTTTTTAATTAACTAGACCAAATACTTGCCTATTTCTTCCATAGTACAAATTCAAAAATCCTCAGCGTAGCCCGCTACGCCTACGTTTTTTGAATTGAACTCTGAAAGAAATATTCTGCGTATTTAGTCCAGTTATTAAGAAACCGCTGTACTAGTTGTCTTCCGTTTTTTGCTTCCTGTAAAGAAGAAAGGAATACAGAACAGGCAGTACTACGGCCAGAAGAATAACAATAAACGGTAAAAAAATAATATTACTAAAGGCATTTATCAGTAGTACCAGTCCACAGAATACCCAGAGAATTCCGGCAAAACGGTGGGTTCTGTTCCAGTTGTGACTGTCACTTAAGGTCCAGGGCAGCTTGATACCAATCGTATAGTTCTGGCGGCTTTTTGGCATATAGTTACCGATAATGACAAAAAGCAGGCCAAGAAACAGGTGCATGACCATGTTGACGGAAATGTCCAGTCCCAGAGCACCGGAATAGGTGAGTACGGCACCAATCAGGGATGTAACCGGAATAATCATCGCAGTCAGAAAGAACATTTTGTCACTGATATTCTGCTTCTTTGGGTCATGCAGGGTAAGAAAAGTGCAGAGCAGGTGCATGGCCAGCAGAAACAGCGGCATTCCAAATACAACAAATGTTTTGGAACCCCAGTTATCCGCATTTCCTTCTGCGTTAAAATGAATGGGCAGCTCTTCCGGCAGTCTCTGCCAGAGGAGCAGGCCGGCTAATATTGGTATTAATACAAGGAAGGATGTAACCAGTATCGTATGTTTATGCTTCATGTTCGTTTCCTCCTTTTAATTCTGCCAGCCAGAGCATGACCTCTTCTACCACGGATACGTTCAGTTCGTAGTAAATAAAGTTTTTCTGTCTGTTTTCAAAAATTAAATCAGCTTTTTTCAAAATGTTTAGGTGATAGGAAATAGTAGCACCGGTCATATCAAAATGACTGCCGATTTCCCCAGCGGACAGGGAACCTTGTTTCAGCAGGACAAGAATATCCCGCCGGACCGGGTCAGATAGTGCCTTGAAAGTTTCTGCAAAGCCCATGGTAATCTCCTCCGTAAAAATAAAAAACTATTTAGAAAAAAATCTAAATACAGAGTATATCCTTTGAAGAAAAATGTCAAGAGGTATTTAGAATTTTTTCTAAATACCTGCAGGATGGGAAAACGGAGCAAAGAGCCCGATGGTATTATATTGTATTTTTGACTGGATAAAACAGCAAGAAGGAGAGTTGATTTCTGAGAAAAAAGAGGTATAATAAGGTGGTTTCAGTGAGTGAAAATTTGCATGAGAACGCAGAATGGACTTAGGGAGAGAAGTAAACATGGCAACAATTTTGTTACTGATTATTTATATTGCATTTATTGGTCTGGGACTTCCGGATTCTTTGTTTGGTACGGCATGGCCGGCAATTTACCGGGAATTTGACATTCCGCTTTCCTGGGCAAATTATGTGACATTTCTGATTACCTGTGGTACACTGGTTTCCAGTCTGGTCAGTCCACGGCTGTTAAATAAGTTTGGGACTCCGCTGGTGGCGGCAGTCAGCACATTATTTACGGCTTTTGGTATGCTTGGTTATGCATGGACGAAGGAATTCTGGTTTATCTGTCTTCTGGCAGTACCGCTGGGACTGGGAGGCGGAGCCATTGATTCCGGACTGAATAATTATGTGGCAGTGCATTACAAGGCAATCCATATGAATTTCCTTCATTGCTTTTATGGAGTGGGAGTGACAATCAGCCCCTATCTGATGTCCATGGTGATTGACGGCGAGAGTGGGTGGAGAGGCGGTTATCATATTGTTGCATGGCTGCAGGCCGGGATTGCCCTGGTTTTATTCCTTTCCATTCCGATGTGGAAAAAAGTTCATCCGGAGGAAAGTATTCCGGATGAAGAAAAACCAAAAACACTGCCTTTAAAGGAAACAGTAAAACTTCCGGTATTGCCATTTATCTGGCTGATGTTTTTTGGAAGCTGTGCCGTGGAAACAACCTGTGGTGCCTGGGGCAGTACCTTTCTTGTAGAATACAAAGGAATGGAGGTAGGACTGGCAGCCGGAACGGTGATGTTTTATTATCTTGGCATTGCGGTAGGACGATTTGTGTCCGGGCTGCTCTCTGTGAAACTATCCAGCTGGCAGTTGATTATTCTTGGTCAGGGAATTACAGCAGCAGCCCTGGTAGTGCTGATTGCTTCCGTGTCTCCGATGATGGCTGGAGTAGGTCTGTTTCTGGTCGGTCTTGGAAACAGTACCATCTATCCGAATCTGATGCACATTACGCCACTGGTATTTGGCAGGGATGTATCCCAGTCTATTATGGGAACCAATATGGCGGCCTCCACCCTTGGAGTTATGCTGGCACCGATTTTGTTTGGCTGGCTGGCACAGCGGTTTGGACTTGGTCTGTATCCGTTTTATCTGGTTGTGATGTTTGTGGTTATGGCAGTGGGAACGGTGTTTGCGGTCAGAAAATTAAAAAAGATGAAAAAAATTAAGTAAAACGCGGGCTGTTGCCCGCGTTTTTATTGTGATATAGGAAAGTACTCTTTCCTATATCACAAAAATGCTCCGCAAGGATGCGCACTCGCGCGAAGATGAAGTTTGTCGCAAGCGACCGCGCTCGGCGCGAGAGTTCTGCAAGCAGAACTCTTTGTTCTACTTGACTTGTGTGGCTCGCAGTTTTCGCGATTATTCCCACTCAATAGTAGCTGGTCCCTTTGGAGAGAGGTCGTATAATACACGGCATACTCCTGGAACTTCTGCTAAAATACGGATGGTAATCTTCTTTAAAATATCATAGTCAATTTCCGGAACAGTGGCAGTCATGGCATCTACCGTATTGACAGCGCGGATGATAACCGGCCAGTCAAATACACGCTTGCCGTTTCTTACACCGGTGGAACGGAAATCCGGAACAACGGTGAAGAACTGCCATACCTTGTCTGTTAAACCGGCTTTGTCAAACTCTTCACGCAGGATGGCGTCAGATTCACGAAGAGCTGCCAGACGGTCTCTTGTAATGGCACCAGTACAACGAACGCCAAGACCAGGACCTGGGAATGGCTGACGGTCTACCATGGCAACCGGAAGACCAAGTGCCTTACCGACTACACGAACCTCGTCTTTATATAATAACTTAACAGGCTCAACTAAGCCCTCAAACTGCATGTCTTCAGGAAGTCCGCCTACGTTATGGTGTGCCTTAACACCGTCACTCTCTAAAATGTCAGGATAAATTGTACCCTGTGCAAGGAAAGAGATGCCTTCTAACTTGCGTGCTTCTTCCTCGAATACACGAACAAATTCGCCGCCGATGATTTTTCTCTTTGTTTCCGGTTCTTCTACATCTACTAACTTATCCAGGAAACGGTCGGTAGCGTCAATATAAATAAGGTTGGCATCTAACTGGTTACGGAATACCTCAACAACGCTTTCGCTTTCACCCTTGCGCATTAAACCGTGATTTACATGTACACATACTAACTGTTTGCCAATAGCCTTGATTAAGAGTGCGGCAACAACAGAGCTGTCTACACCTCCGGACAGTGCTAATAATACTTTCTTGTCGCCAACCTGCTCGCGAACAGCAGCAACCTGCTCGTCGATGAACTTTGCAGCGAGTTCAGGTGTGGTGATACGTTCCATAGTTTCCGGTCGTTTGTTAGAATCCATGATAACCTTAACCTCCATCATTTCATAAAATCATAAATGTTAAAAAATGTAAACACCGGAGAAAAGTATCTCCGGAAAAAAAGATATGACTATTATAATAAAAGTGGGACAAGAAATCAACATTTTTTTTCTTCTAAATAAGATAAGTTCTAACAATAGGTCTAAAAGACATATTGCATCCGTATGCATAACATTGTAAAATAATAGTAACAGACACAGTGGCATGTGGAATGCAGAAGGAGGGAATGCCTATGACAGAAAAAGATAAGAAAGTGTTAGAAAATGTATTCCTGGCAAACAGACCGGTTGCTTGTAAAATCTGTAATGGAAAGTTATTTTATATTGGCAGTGGAAAATATAAGTGTGCTTCCTGTGAAACAGAAGTGTACGATGATTTTGGAAAGGTGAAGGAGTTTCTTGAGTTAAACGGTCCTTCTCCGGCGCTTCTGATTGCAGAGAAAACCGGAGTAAGTTTAGACATCATTGATTTGTTTTTGAGAAAGGGACGACTGGAGATTATTGAAAATTCCAAATATTACATTACTTGTGAAAAATGTGGCTGTGCCATCCGTTATGGGCGATTCTGCCCGCATTGTGCCAGGGAGCTTCTTGGCGGTATTCAGGCATTGTTTCATGAAGATACAGGAGAATGTCCAAAAAGCAGTCCGAAGCTGAAAGAAGGAAAAATGCATTTTCTTCATAAAAAATAGGGAATACTATAAAAGAAAAAAGAAGTGGAAATGATAGAACCAGAGTGGGAAAGTGAGAATAACAGATTATGCAGAGAGAACGGTTAGGAAGCCGTCTTGGTTTCATTTTACTTAGTGCAGGCTGTGCAATAGGGATTGGTAATGTATGGAAGTTTCCGTATATGACAGGACAGTACGGTGGAGGTGCCTTTGTACTGATTTATGCTTTTTTTCTTATTGTACTGGGGGTTCCGGTGCTTACCATGGAGTTTGCTGTTGGGCGTGCCAGTCAGAAAAGCCCGGTGAAGCTCTATCAGGAATTGGAGCCACAGGGGAGTAAGTGGCATATGCATGGGTATGTTTCCCTGCTGGGAAATTATCTGTTATTGATGTTTTATACCAGTGTGGCAGGCTGGCTGCTGCAATATTTTGTGGATACTGCCACTGGAGTTTTTGATGGACTGGATAGTACAGGGATTAAGGCAGCGTATGAGGAAATGCTGGCAGAACCGGTGACGTTGCTGCTTTATACGGGAATTGCCATTGTACTTGCAGTGACGGTCTGTTCCATCGGTGTAGAGAAGGGACTGGAACGTATCACGAAATGGATGATGTTGCTGCTGCTTGGCATTATGGTGGTGCTTTCCATAAACAGTGTGACCCTGGAGGGCAGCAGCGAAGGTCTGCGTTTTTATCTGTTACCGGATATAGCACGTATGAAAGAAGTCGGTATTGGAAATATTATTGTTGGAGCGATGAACCAGGCATTTTTTACACTGAGCATTGGGATGGGAAGTATGGCTATATTCGGAAGCTATATCGGTAAAGAACGTGCTCTTATGGGGGAAGCCATCCATGTAGCGGTGCTGGATACTTTTGTGGCATTTGCTTCGGGACTGATTATTTTCCCGGCATGCATGGCTTATGGAGTACAGGTGGACAGTGGAAAAAGTCTGATATTCATTACATTGCCAAATATATTTAACAACCTTCCGCTGGGAAGGGTATGGGGCAGCCTGTTCTTTATTTTCATGTCTTTTGCAGCACTTTCGACGGTGCTGGCAGTATTTGAGAATCTGGTTTCCTGTACAATTGATTTATTTGGCTGGGGAAGAAAAAAAGCATGCTTCATCAACGGTATTGCACTGTTTCTTTTGTCCATTCCATGTGTATTGGGATTCAATGTATTTAAATCCTTTGAACCGCTCGGTTCAGGAAGTAATGTAATGGATCTGGAAGATTTTGTGGTAAGCAACCTGATTCTTCCCCTTGGCTCCTTAATTTTTGTTTTGTTCTGTACGACCCGGTATGGCTGGGGTTGGAAGAAGTTTATGAAAGAAGCCAACGAAGGAAAGGGGTTGAAGGTGGCAAACTGGATGCGGGGTTATATGACCTTTGTACTGCCGGTGGTACTGGTGGTGATTTTCCTTCTGGGATTATATAGTACGTTTGGTGATATGTTTACCAAATAGAAGATGGAAAATGAAAATAAAAATAAAAATATAATCATGGGCTGCAGCAATATTGTTTGCTGCAGCCCAATGACATATAAGGTAAGAATGTTGTATCAGCACAGGTATTACTGATAGAATTTTGCCAGTTTTTCAAAGGCTGCCAGGGAACGTTCCACACGTTCTGTTGGTACACAGAAAGAAATACGTGTATGTCCCGGACATCCAAATCCGGTGCCAGGTACAATCAGCAGATTAAAATCTTTTGCTTTTTCGCAGAATGCAATATCATCCGGAATCAGTGTTCTAGGGAATAAGTAAAAGGTGCCCTGTGGCTCTACTACATGGTAACCTAAATCCCGGAGTCCCTTGGTCAGGAGGTTCTTGTTTGTTTCATAAATGGTAATGTCCGCAGTTTCTCCTGCGCATTCTGCACAGACTCTCTGGAAGAGGCTTGGTGCATTGACATAGCCGAGAGAACGTCCCGCACCGGCAACAGCCGCATAAACGAGAGACTGGTTTTCGACAGAATCCGGCACCAGTACATAACCCAGACGCTCACCCGGCAGGGAGAGGGACTTGGACCAGGAATAGCAGACCAGAGTGTTCTTATAATACTTTGGCAGGAATGGAACTACCACACCGCCAAAAACGATTTCACGATAAGGTTCATCGGAAATTAAGTAAATTGGGTGACCGTATTTTGCGGAAGCTGCTTCCAGTACGGCAGCCAGTTTCTTTACGGTTTCTTCTGAGTAGACTGCACCACATGGGTTGTTTGGGGAATTAACAATAACTGCCATGGTATGTTCGTTGATGGAAGCTTCAAAAGCAGCAAAGTCAATCTGGAACGCTTCAATATCCGCAGGAATCAGTGTCATTTTTGCACCGGCACCTTCAATGAATACTTTGTATTCCGGGAAGTAAGGAGCAAATACAATAACCTCGTCAGAAGCCCCGGGAGTGCAGATACCGTTCAGGCAGCAGCAGAGAGCAGCAGCAGCACCTACTGTAATGTACAGGTTTTCTGGCCGCAGCTTCATATCAAAGCGGGCATTCAAAGAATCAGCAATCAGGGAGCGTACTCCGGCGTCGCCCTGGGCACTGGTATAACCGTGAAGTACAACCGGGTCAAGCTCTTTAATTAATCGCATGGCAGTTTCGTTCACGCAGTCAGGAGCTGCCACACTTGGGTTTCCAATGGAAAAGTCAAAAATATTTTCTGCGCCAACTTCAGCAGCGCGGATCTTACCAAATTCAAACAGCTCACGGATCACAGAACGCTGGGTACCGAGAGCGACCATTCTTTCATTTAACATAAGAATCCTCCATTCGTGCAAAAATTTATTACGTTAGTGTAATAATAGAGCAAAATACCTGTTCTGTCAAGCCGTACCAGGTAGTCTGTGTATTCTAAGGGAAACGCTGATGAAAGCGTTTCTCCCGCCGAATTTGCGCAGCGAAGCTGCAAATTCTACTGCAAATTCGTGCTATCCTCCGGAGGCTGCTGATTCAGCCGCATAAATTCTTCAGCTACACCGGAAATTTCATTCAGGGAACGAATGGTTTCCAGAGTTCTGGCTTCACCGATTTTACTGATAATGGCGTCCAGAAGGGCCAGAATTTTTTTATGCTGCATTAAATAGGCATTGGAAGCATCTGAGTTCAGCCGGACAAACAGCTTTCTATGATCGTCTTCGGAGCGCACTCTTGTAATCAGGTTTTTATTTTCTAATTGGGTCAGGATGCGGTTCATTTGTGACTTCAGTATTTTTGTCTCAGAGCATAGGTCTGTGGCAGTAAGATCCTGTCCTGGATTCTGAATCATATTCCGGTAAAGAATATTACAAATCAGGGATTCATTGTAAGAAATTTCTGACACGACACGGTTGTTGTTAATAGAAGTCGATAATCTGAGCCATGCACCTAACAGTATTTCATTTAGCTGCAATGTCATTACCTCCTATAATAGTTCATAGTATGAACTAAAGTTTGCTTTATCGTAGCACAGCAGAAGAGAAAAGTCAAGTAAGAAAAACTCCCCATTGTCTTAAAAACAAAGCAGTTATGGATAGATTGTTTTTAGGCAATGGAGAGTTTTATATCAGAACGGGATCTCCCGGTTCTTATTTGTCATGAATTTCGCTGTGCAGTTCCTGTAAGGACTTTACTTCACTGCTGCCATGTTTCTTCAGATAGTGGATACCATCTGCGGTAGCTTTTGCTGCTGCAACTGTGGTCATGTAAGGAATCTTGGCTTTGATGGCTGCCTTACGCAGATAGCTGTCATCATTTACACTGTCCTTACCAACCGGAGAGTTAATAATCAGCTGAATCTTGCCGTTGGTAACCAGGTCAAGGATGTTCGGACGGCCTTCAGAGAGCTTGTTGACTCTGGTTGCCTGAACTCCGTTGGCATTTAACAGGTCACAGGTGCCACCGGTAGCCAGTACTTCAAAACCGTCATTGGCAAGGCTTCTTGCTACCTCAACTACTTCTTCCTTATCCTTTCTGTTCACAGAGATGAGAACCGTTCCTTCTAACGGAAGCTTGGACTGGGTTGCTTCCTGTGCCTTGTAGAAGGCTTCACCATAGGAAGCAGACAGACCTAATACTTCACCGGTGGAACGCATTTCCGGACCTAAGATTGGGTCAACCTCAGGGAACATGTTGAATGGGAAAACAGCTTCCTTAACACCGTAGTTTGGAATGTACTGTTCCTTTAAGTCTGGAACAGGGGATGGGTTGCCGGTCAGCTCAGAAGTGATGATTTCTGTTGCCAGTGGCACCATGCGGATGTTACAAACCTTGGAAACCAGAGGTACGGTACGGGAGGCTCTTGGATTTGCTTCCAGCACATATACCTTGCCGTTTTCGATAGCATACTGCATATTCATTAAGCCCTTAACGTGCATTTCTTCTGCAATCTTTCTTGTGTATTCCTTAATCGTAGCCACATTCTCTTCGGAGATATGTACGGAAGGAAGAATGCAGGCAGAGTCACCGGAGTGTACGCCGGCAAGCTCGATATGTTCCATAACCGCAGGAACGAAAGCGTGGGTACCATCGCTGATAGCGTCAGCTTCACATTCCAGTGCGTGATTTAAGAAACGGTCGATGAGGATTGGACGGTCAGGTGTGACACCAACAGCAGCATTCATGTAGTTAATCATGCTTTCGTCATCGTAGACTACTTCCATGCCGCGGCCGCCAAGTACGTAGGACGGACGAACCATGGTTGGGTAGCCAATCTTGTGGGCGATTTCCAGCGCTTCCTCTACAGTAGTAGCCATACCGGATTCCGGCATAGGAATTTCTAACTTATCCATCATTTCACGGAATAAGTCACGGTCTTCTGCCAGGTCGATAACGGCTGGGGAAGTACCGAGAATCTTGACGCCGTTCTTCTCTAAGTCTGCTGCCAGATTCAGTGGAGTCTGACCGCCGAACTGTGCGATAACGCCAAGCGGCTGTTCCTTCTTATAAATGCTTAATACATCTTCCAGTGTGAGAGGCTCGAAGTATAACTTATCGGAAGTATCGTAGTCGGTGGATACGGTTTCCGGATTACAGTTTACAATAATGGTTTCGAAGCCCATCTTCTTTAAGGCGAGGGAAGCATGTACGCAGCAGTAGTCAAATTCGATACCCTGGCCGATACGGTTTGGACCGCCGCCAAGAATCATAATCTTCTTATTGTTTGTTACGGTGCTCTTGTCCTCGGCATTGTAGGTAGAGTAGTAGTATTCTCTGTCCTGGGTGCCGCTTACATGTACGCCTTCCCATGCTTCTTCACAGCCAAGCTCGATACGGCGGTTACGGATGTCAGCCTCCGGAATCTCTAAAATCTGGCTTAAGTACTTGTCGGAGAAACCATTCTTCTTGGCAGCAACCAAAGCGTCATCTGCCGGAAGTTTGCCCTTATTTGCGGCAAGAGCCTCTTCTTCTTCTACTAATTCCTGCATCTGCTTGATGAAGAAGTGCTTTACCTTGGTAATGTTGAAGATTTCATCAACGGTGGCACCCTTTCTGAGTGCTTCATACATAATGAAATGACGCTCGCTGGAAGGGGTGATTAAAAGCTTTAATAATTCGTCCTTGGTTAAGGAGTTGAAGTTCTTGGCATAACCAAGACCATAACGGCCGGTTTCTAAGGAACGGATAGCCTTCTGGAATGCTTCCTTGTAGGTCTTACCGATACTCATGACTTCACCAACGGCGCGCATCTGGGTACCAAGCTTGTCTTCCACGCCCTTGAACTTTTCGAACGCCCAGCGTGCGAACTTGATTACGACATAATCGCCGTCCGGAACGTATTTATCCAGTGTGCCGTACTTGCCGCATGGAATGTCCTTTAAGGTCAGACCTGCTGCCAGCAGTGCGGAAACCAGGGCGATTGGGAAACCGGTTGCCTTACTTGCTAATGCGGAGGAACGGGAAGTACGAGGGTTGATTTCGATAACAATGATACGGTCGGACACAGGATCGTGTGCGAACTGTACGTTGGTACCACCGATAACCTCAACAGATTCTACGATCTTAAATGCCTGTTCTTTTAATCTGTCCTGGCACTCCTTGGAAATGGTAAGCATTGGAGCGGAACAGAAGGAGTCACCGGTATGAACACCCAGTGGGTCAATATTTTCAATGAAGCAGACGGTAATCATGTTGTTATCTGCGTCACGAACAACTTCAACTTCTAACTCTTCCCAGCCAAGGATGGATTCTTCCACGAGAACCTGTCCAACTAAGGAAGCCTGTAAACCTCTTGCACAGACAGTGCTTAATTCTTCTTTGTTGTAAACTAAGCCGCCGCCGGCACCGCCCATGGTGTAAGCAGGACGAAGTACTACAGGGTAGCCAAGAGTATCAGCGATAGCAAGGGCTTCTTCTACTGTGTAGGCAACTTCACTTCTTGCCATTTCGATACCAAGGGCATTCATTGCTTTTTTGAATTCGATACGGTCTTCTCCGCGTTCGATGGCATCAACCTGGACACCGATAACCTTTACATTATATTTATCAAGAATACCTGCCTGATTCAACTCGGAGCAAAGGTTTAAGCCGGACTGACCGCCAAGGTTTGGAAGCAGGGCATCCGGACGTTCTTTGGCGATGATCTGTTCGAGTCTTTCCACATTCAGTGGCTCGATATAAGTTACATCCGCAGTTTCCGGGTCAGTCATGATAGTAGCCGGGTTGGAGTTTACCAGTACGATTTCATAACCAAGGCTCTTTAATGCTTTACAAGCCTGTGTACCGGAGTAGTCAAACTCACATGCCTGTCCGATAATGATAGGACCGGAACCAATGATAAGAACTTTATTAATGTCTTCGCGTTTTGGCATTGATGTATCCTCCTCGTTTATCCAATGGAAAACGTGTTCCATGGAAATTTTCATTTTTTCTCAATATAATATTATAACGAAAATATGAAAAAGCACAAGAGGAATTTATCGAAGCAGAGAGAAAAATTTTTTATGATTTGGAATTTTTCTTTGGTAACATTGTATAAAAGGGGAAAAATTGATATAATGAAGCTAAGGATACGCTTTTTTAGATGCAAAACAGGAAGGAGGCTGTGCATTGGATCAGGAGGAAAGAAATTCAAATGAGGAAGCTGTGGAAAAAGAAGAACTGGACTATCAGGAATATGAGGGAAACCGTTTTCTTATATATCATGGTGTGTTAAAAGATGTGGAGCTGTTGTGTGAAACGGTACTGCTTCCTGAATCGGTGCGGGAAATACGGCGCCAGGCGTTTTTGAATGTGCGTCTGCAGAACCGGATGGAGACACTGGTTCTGCCGGCAGCAGTAAAAAAAATTGACCGTCTGTCCTTTGCAGGAATGGAGAGTCTGCGGTGTGTGGAAATTGCGTCTGATTCCCTGCTGAAAGTTCTGGAACCGGGGTTGTTCAGAAACTGTACCAGTCTGGAGCGGGCAGTGCTGCCGGCTTCCATAAGAAAAATAGAAAGCCGGGCGTTTGAAAACTGTATCCGGCTGAAGGATGTGGAGCTTGCTTCCCCCTATGTGATTGTAAGAGAGGATGCTTTTTTGAACTGTCCCTGTCTGAAACACAAGCAGATTGAGGCGGCAGTTCTTCGGGATACCAGACAGAGAAAAGAGGAAGAAGAACGGAAAAGACAGGCGAAATACGAGTTGTTTCAGGGACTTGGGAAGAAAAAAAGCGGGCAGAAAAAAGAAAAAGAAGTTCCGGTGGAGCCTGTGGCAGGGCAGGACAGGCAGGAGCAGGTGGAGGAGCTTCAGAAAAAGTCCTCATGGAAACCGGAGAGCCGGCCACAGAAAGAAACAGAACTTAATGCCAATACGGAATTCTGTATCCGGGAGGGGGTTCTGGAGCGGTGTGAAATCGGGTGTGCCCATGTGATGGTGCCGCAGGGGGTAAAAGTCATTGCACCGGAAGCTTTTTCCGGTTCGCTGAAACGGGAGCTTCTGGAGTGTCTGGAATTTCCGGAAGGCGTGGAATACATTGGGGAAAGGGCCTGTTATGGAATGGAGAATCTCCGGGAAATCAGGTTTCCGGCCAGTGTTTCCTATATCGGTAAAAAGACTTTTGAAGGAACGGCATGGCTGTCCGGAGAACGGAAAAAGAGCAGCTGCGTGGTGGTAAATGGGATTCTGATTTCTGCCTATTATGACAGCATGGTATTAGAAGCAAACCTGCCGGAGACCATCCGGCGGATTTCCTCCCATGCATTTTATCTGAGCGAAGTATACCGGATAAAACTTCCGGACAGTGTACAGGAAATCGATACGGATGCATTTTATCATGCCGGAGTGACAGAGATTGAGTTTCCAAACCGGTCCGGACTGATTCTGCATGCACCGGTGATAAAAGAATGTGACCGGTTAAAAGAACTGATTATACCCGAAAAAATAGAACGTCTGGAGGCAGGAATGGCAGAAAACTGTCCGGCACTGCAGAGGATATGTTTAAAAGGTGCCGGAACAGCGGTAAGTAAACAGGCATTTCCGGAAAATGTACGTATCTGGGTGCTGTAGACGAGGGATGATATACGGGGAGCATAATTACAGGAATTATAATATAATGTGGTAAAGAAATATCGTACTGACTTGAAATTGTTTATGGAATTTGGTAAAATGAAAGAGAATATATTGTAAAAAGAATCGTTGTTTTGCAACCAGTAAGATAGTTACTATGGCGAAAATATTTTGGAGGGGACTATGGTATTCACAAACGAAAAGTGTGTCGGGTGTAACAAATGTATCCGCAGTTGTCCGGCGTTGACAGCAAATGTAGCCCATAATGGAAGAATTGAAGTGGATGAAGAAAAATGTATCCAGTGCGGGGCATGTTTTGACCACTGTCATCATGCTGCCAGAGATTTTGAAGATGATACATGGCGGTTCCTTGAGGATCTGCGGAACGGAAAGAAATTTTCGGTTATTGTAGCACCTGCTTTTATTGCAAACTATCCAAAGATTTATAAAAAAGTGTATGGTTATCTGAAATCCCTGGGGGTTGCCCACATTTACAGTGTCAGCTTTGGTGCGGATATTACGACATGGGCGTACATCAGTTACCTGAAAGAAACGGGACAGCAGGGTTTAATCAGCCAGCCATGCCCTGCAATTGTGAATTATATTGAGAAATACCAGCCGGAACTGATTCCAATGCTGGTGCCGTTACATAGTCCGATGATGGCAGAGGCCATTTATTTAAAGAAATATAAAAAGGCATCCGAGGAACTGGTATTTTTAAGTCCGTGTATTGCAAAGCGCATGGAGATAAACGATAAAAATACCGGAGGCTATGTAAAGTATAATGTTACTTTCAAAAAGCTGATGGAGGCAGTCGGAACAAAGTACCAGAATGCAGCAGAGGCAGAGGAAGAGTCCACCTATGGTCTTGGTGCCAGATACCCGAAACCGGGCGGTTTAAAGGAATGTGTGCATTTCTTCCTTGGAAACCAGGCGGCAGTACTTCAGGTAGAAGGAGAAGAGGAAGCGTATAAATTTTTAAAGGAATATGCGGAACGCAGAAGCCGGCTTCCGTTTATGGTGGATATCCTGAACTGCCAGAAGGGCTGTATCCGTGGTACGGCAACGGATGAAACCATAGATGATACGGATGTGGAACTGGCCATTAATGAAATGAATAAGCTGGTGGCTACGGAAAAAGAAAAGAGAGGGGTTCACAATCCGTGGAACAGTACGATTCCGCCGGAAAAGAGATGGGAGTATTTCTGTGAGCAGTTTAAGGCACTGGATATAAAAGATTTTGCCAGAGCCTATACAAATAAAAAGGTAATAGTAAAGGTGCCGACGATACAGGAGCAGAGTGCCATTTTCCGCGATATGAACAAGACAACGGACGAATCAAAGCATATTGACTGTTCCTGCTGCGGTTATGCTACCTGTATGGAGATGGTGGCTGCGATTCATAATGGTGTAAATGTCAAAGAAAACTGTATCCACTATATTAAGGGACTTGCAGAAATTGAACGTGCACAGATTGAAGAACTTCATGAAAAGAATTTACGGGAGCAGGAAGTTCACAATGAGCATCTGCAGGAAATTATCGGTCAGTTTGGTGCACTGAATGAAGGTGTAATGACATTATCGGAGGCAAATACCATGATTGCCGATGATACCAGTGAAATTACCAGAGTGGTAAATGAACTGACGGAAGAATGTGAACGTATCAAAGAATCCCTGGCATTTTTCTACGAGTTTGTGGAAGTTTATAAAGGCAGTAATGATGATATTGCGGGGATTGCCAATAAGACGAATCTGTTATCGTTGAATGCCAGCATTGAGGCAGCCAGAGCAGGAGAAAACGGGAAAGGTTTCTCGGTAGTTGCCGGGCAAATCCGTAATCTGGCAGCGTCCACCAAGAGCCTGATTGAAGAAAATAACCAGCAGGCAGAAGACACGGTTCCGAGAATTACGGCAAGCATTGAGGGCATCAAGAATCTGCTGGAACAGATTCAGGCGATGGGAGACCGTATTACAAGCATTGCTGCAACGACAGAAGAAGTTTCTGCACAAAGTGACAGTATCCGGAGTCTGTCGGATGAAATCCAGGATGCAGTAAAGCGTATTTAAAGTGCATGACCAGACGATCCGGCGGCTGGGTCAATGGAAAAATGATTTCGTATAATAAGCAGGGCTGCTGTAAAGGGTCTGGCTGCAACAGGCGGCCGGAACCGTGTTACAGCAGCTTTACCTTTGGGTGAGGAAAGATTACGACGTGAGAGGAGACAGAATATGAAACGGAATATATGGTTACTGTTTATGACGGTTATGCTGGCATTTGGGTGTGCCGGCTGTGGACAAAAGGAAGATGCAGAGCCTGCGGATATGAAGATTGCGGTTATGACAGGACCGACGGCGATTGGCATGGTAAAAGTAATGTCTGATATGGAAGCAGGAACAGCAGCAAATAATTATACGTTTAGTGTATATGGTACGGGAGATGAGATTGCAGCAGAACTGTTAAAAGGAAATCTGGATGCAGCCTGTGTACCATGTAATCTGGCGGCTGTGCTGCATCAGAAGTCAGAAGGAGAAATCGTGACGGTGGCTGTGAATACGCTGGGGGTTCTGTATCTGGTGGAAACAGGGACAGAAATCCAGTGTGTGGAAGATCTGCGTGGAAAGACCATTTATTCCACCGGCCAGGGAACGACACCGGAATTTACCCTCCGCTACCTGTTATCTTCGGCAGGAATTGACCCGGATAAGGATGTGACTATTGAATATAAGTCGGAGGCGGCAGAGGTGGCGGCACTGCTGGCAGAAGCGACAGACGCCGTGGCTATGCTTCCGCAGCCGTATGTAACGGCGGCGATGAAGCAGAATGCTTCGCTGCGGATTGCGTTGAGTGTGACAGAAGAGTGGGAAAAGCGAAATGAGGACAGTACGGTAGTTACCGGAGTTCTTGTGGCAAGAAACTCTTATATTCAGGAGCAGGAGGCTGCATTTGCAAAGTTTCTGGAAGAATACGAAGCGTCTGTGGCATACGCCAAGGAACAGGTAGAAGAGACAGCAGAACAACTGGAACATTTTAATATTTTTAAGGCGGCCATTGCCAAAACAGCAATTCCTTATTGCAATGTGACTTATATTGATGGAGAGGAAATGCAGAAAAAAGTACTGGCATATCTGCAGGTTCTGTATGACCAGAAACCGGCAGCGGTAGGCGGCATTATGCCGGGAGCAGAACTGTTTTATATGGCAGAATAAAAACGGACAGAGGAAACATTCATGAACAAGCAGTGGAAGAAAATCGGATATGGCATGGTGTCGGTGGTGTTGTGGGTCATGTTCTGGCAGATCATGTCCCGGAAAATAGACCAGACAATGTTTCTGCCGTCTCCGTGGGAAGTCTGGAATGCCTTGCGGAAGCTGATGGCATCTCCGGAATTTTACCAGAGTATTTTAAATTCCCTTGGAAATATAGTTCTGGGAGCAGGCGGAGCCTGTATTCTGGGAGCACTTCTGGCAGCAGTTTCTTCCAGGGTTCTGTTTTTAAGATTGTTTTTTGGTCTGCCGGTGCGCATGATGCAGGCGGTTCCGGTGGCTTCTTTTACGATTCTGGCGTTGTTCTGGCTGGATGCAGGGAAACTTTCCGTATTGGTTTCGTTTTTCATGGTATTTCCGTTGATGTATTCGAATGTCAGGAAGGGAATCGAGGCAGCAGACCAGAAACTGCTGGAGATGGCAAAAGTCTACCAGGTGCGCTGGTATCATACCCTTCGTTTTATTTATCTGCCAGAGCTGATACCTTACTTTCTTTCCGCCTGTTCCGTAGCTGCCGGAGTGGCATGGAAATCCGGTATTGCGGCAGAAGTAATCGGTGTGGTGCGCAATACGATAGGAAACCAGCTGTATCAGGCGAAAATTTATCTGGAAATGCCGGAACTGTTTGCCTGGACAGCGGTGATTATCTGCCTTAGTCTGTTGTTTGAACTGGGGATCCTGGGCATGGTGCGTCTGATGGAATACCGTCTGTTGGCAGCAGAGAAAGTAACGGAGGGCAGATGGGACAGGAAACTGGTGCCGCAGGCAGAACCTGTTGTGGCAGAGTCACCGGGATTCTGGATGGACAGTGTAACAAAGCATTTTGATGATGTGATTGTCTGTGTGGATTTTTCCATGAAGGCATCGGGTGGCGAAGCAGTGGCGTTAATGGGATCTTCCGGCAAAGGAAAGACTACCCTGCTCCGTATGCTGTTGAAGCTGGAAACGCCGGACTGCGGCCGGATAGAAGCAGATGAACAGGCAATGGCGGTAGTGTTTCAGGAAGACCGTCTGTGTGAAAAGGTGAGTGTATATCATAATCTTGCCATGGTATGCCGGACACCGGAACAGCTGGGACAGATAGAAAACCTGCTTGGATGTCTGGGACTGGCAGGCTGTGGGGAAAAGAAAGCCGGGGTTTTAAGCGGTGGTATGAAGCGCCGCGTGGCGATTGCCAGGGCGCTGCTGGCGGACCGCCGGATACTTCTGCTGGATGAGCCGTTAAAAGGACTGGATGATCGTACCAAGACTGCTGTCATGGAATTTATGAAGGAAAAAATGCAGGGGCGGACGGTGCTTTATGTAACCCACGAAGAAACAGAGGCGGAGTATTTCGGCTGCCGGATAGTACGGGTGTAGGGACTGGAAATGTCCGAAGCAATGCTTTTATGGGCAGCAAAGGCCGCCTGTGGAGAGTCTTCAAAAGAATTTGAAATACAGAAAGTTATGCTTGCAAAATCCGTCGAAATAAGCGAAAATAAGAGTGAGAGAATGTCTGTTCCAAAGGTTCAGAAAAAGAAAGAGATTCGCCGGAAGGAGCAGCGTTTTCACCAGGGTGACAGCGTTATGGTTTATCCGGATAAGAAAATTCCATTGTGTTTGATACAGTGGAAGTCCGGAAACTGCGTCATAAGATGGAACGCAAATACGTGGATGGAGAGGAGATTGTCTATGGCACAGATTAATGTATCGAAGGTATCCCTTAAGTACGAAGGCGGCAACATGTTTGAACAGGTAACCTTCGCATTTGACACTGACTGGAAGATTGGCTTTATTGGACGAAACGGCGAAGGCAAGACTACCTTTTTGCGGATTCTGATGGGAAAAGAAGAGTATACCGGAACGGTCAGTTCCCCGGTAGCTTTTGACTGTTTTCCATATCCGATGACAGATGCCCAGAAAGCATATCCTTTTGCAGAAAGTTATAAGCAGTTAAAACCGGGAGCGGAGCTGTGGCGTCTGACGACCGAGATGGAGCTGCTGCATTTGTCTGCGGAACTGTTATATAGTCCGTTTATTACCTTAGGCAGAACGGAACAGAGAAAAATTATGCTGGCACTTTTGTTTGCCGGAGAAAATGAGTTTCTGCTGATTGATGACCCGACGAATAAAATGTCTGCGGAAGACAGGGAACTGGTAAAGAACTATCTGGAACAGAAGAAGGGATTTTTATTAGTTTCCCATGACAGGGATCTGCTGGATGCCTGTGTAGACCATATGCTGATTTTAAACAGCAACACCATGGAAGTGCAGAAGGGCAATTTTTCTGACTGGTGGGAAAATAAGAGCAGATGGGATGCTCTGGCACAGCTGGAAAGAGAACTGCTGGTGGAAGCCAGAGAATACGGACTCACGTATAAGGATGCGATTCATCCTGTGTTTTCCAACCTGAATTTTACGATTTCCAAAGGAGAACGTGTGGTGTTGCGCGGCAAAAGCGGAAGCGGCAAGTCTACGTTGATGCGTGCCATTCTGGCAAACAGTACAGAGATGAAGGGTGAATTAAAATACAACGAATCAGGACTTCTGGAGACTGCCTCTGGTCTGGTGATTTCCTATGTGAATCAGGATACCGGATTTTTAAAAGGCTCTATTACAGAGTTCTGCGAACGGCAGGGCATTTCCGAAGGCCTGCTCCGTACGCTGCTGCGCCAGCTGGATTTTGACCGGGAGCAGTTTGCAATGCCGATGGAAGATTATACCGAAGGCAAGAAAAAAAAGGTGCTTCTTGCAGCCAGTCTGTTAAAACCGGCGCACCTTTATATCTGGGATGAACCGTTAAATTATATTGATGTATTTTCCAGAATGCAGATTGAAAAACTGATACTGGATTTCCAGCCAACCATGCTGGTAGTGGAGCCGGATGTGCAGTTTGGAAAACGGATTGCGACAAAAGTGATTGAAATGTAAGAAATCAGATACAGGGAAGCAATGAATTAATCAGTGTTTCCTTAGCAGTGCTTTCATTTGTATTTCGTAAAAAATAACAGGCTGCTCTCTTTTGTTCTGCAGAAAAGAGAAGACAGAGACAGTGTAAAAATACAGGAAAAGGTCAAAGGAGAAAGGTATGCTATTTGGCAGGCAGCAAAAGAAAACTCCTGTTTCACCGGATAATGCTCTTGTCCACCGTGTCAGGGAATACATTAACAAAAACTTTTGTGATTATGAACAGACGGAACCTGATACACGGGACTTCATACAGATAAAAAAGACCGCAGATATACAGGAGAATATACGGGAAGAAAAAACAACGAATGCAGAAGTATTCCGTATGGAGAAGCCATACGGTTACCCGGATTCTTTCCGTTCCGTGGCAGTTGTTCCGGAGCAGAGAAATCGTTCCCTGGAAGAACTTTTTCAGAATATGGGAGAATCTTTTCAGGCCCGTCTGCTGCGCCTGATTGATGAGCGGGGCTGGACGGATGCACAGGCATATAAAAAAGCAGGAAAGGATAAAAAACTCTTTCACAAAATACGCAGTAATCCTGCCTACCAGCCAAGCAAGCATACGGTGTTTGCTTTTGCACTGGGGCTGGAACTGTCCGTAGATGAAACTGTGGATCTGCTGGCCAGTGCCGGATTTGCCTTTTCGCCGTGCAGCCGTTTTGATTTGATTGTGAAGTATGCGCTGGAACATAACATCTATGATTTATATACGGTTGACTGCATTTTATACGAACTGGGAGAAGAAGCGTATTTTTGCTGTCAGAAATAAGGGAAACGCTGATTAAAGCGTTTTCCCCGCTGAATTTGCGCAGCGAAGCTGCAATTTCTACTGCAAATTCGTGCGATCCGCCGGAGGCTTCTGAGGAAGCAGTGAATTAATCAGTGCTTCCTCAGAACTGTAAAAAAAGTCGCCCTACAGGCGACTTTTTTTATGTTCGTTTTTGTTATAGTAGGGACAGTAACAAAATAGTGTGTATGACTGATCAGGTATCAGAGGAAAGGTGGAAACGTATGAAAAACAGAAAAATGCAGAGAGTATTCCAAGGAAGAAAGCAGAAAAAAGTGCAGGAACAGACCATGGAGCAGAACAGCAAAACTGGAACGGAGGAAGAGGATAGAAAAAGAAGGAGTAACGAAAAAAATCTGACAGAACTTGTGTTTCTTCTGGACCGCAGCGGTTCCATGAGAGGGTTGGAGGCCGATACCATAGGTGGTTTTAATTCGCTGATAGAAAAGCAGAAAAAAGAAGAGGGGGACGCAGTAATTTCGACAGTGCTGTTTGATGACCATCAGGAACTGATTCATGACCGGGTTTCGTTACATAAAATTCCGCTGATGACAGAGAAGCAGTATTATGTCAGAGGATGTACCGCACTGCTGGATGCATTGGGAGATGCCATTTCGCGGATTGGAACCGTGCATCAGTATGCAAGAGAGGAGGACCGGCCACACAAGACATTGTTTATAATTACAACAGACGGTATGGAGAATGCCAGCCGCCGTTACAGCTATGACAGAGTAAAGCAGCTGGTAGAACAGAAAAAAGAAATAGGTTGGGAATTTCTGTTTTTAGGAGCGAATATTGATGCGATTGAGGTGGCCGGACGTTTTGGAATCCAGGAAGACCGGGCTGTAAATTTTGAATGTGACAGCAGAGGAACGCAGTTGAATTATGATGTTATCAGCAGGGCAGTGTGTAAGGTAAGGAGCTGTCAGAGTTCCGTGCAGATGTCTGAGGCACTGGGACGCGGGTGGAAAGAAGAGATAGAGAGGGATTACCAGACGCGGCACAGATGACACGATGTGGAAAACATCCGGGAGTGATAGCTTTTTTTCAATTTGTGTGGTAAAATGAAAATGGCAGACAGAAATGTCTGCCATTGGAAGATACAAATTCCAGATGAAAATGAAGCGAAAATGGGGGGATGTTATGAAAAAAAGAATGACAGTATTATTTTCTATGTTTCTGGTGTTGATTCTAAGCGGCTGCGGGCAGAACGGTGGGACAACAGAAAATGCAATAACTCCAGTGGTTTCCACTGCTCCGGAAATGGCAGGGCAGCCGGGAATAACAGAGCAGCCAGAAATAACAGAGCAGCCGGAAATAACAGAGCAGCCGGAAATAACAAAGCAGCCAGAGATAACAGAAGAACCGGAGATAACACAGGCTGCGGAAACAACGGTGGTGTCACCAACCCAGAGTGTACAGAAAGAAGAAACTCCAAGCAGAAGTGAACAGGCACTGGCAGAGTTCCAGAAAGAAATCCAGGCAGAGGGAAGCCTGTGTGCGGTAGCTTATCTGGGTTGTCAGTCAGGAGAATTTACAGAGTTTTATGAATGGCTGGAGGTAGCGGGAGTTCTGGCAGAGTACCCGTTTCTGGAAGAACTGGCAGAAGAGAGGTCTGTTCTGGCAGCAGGTGAGGAATGGTATGCCGTAGTGCCGGCAGACAACAATACTGCCCTTACGGTAAATGAAACAGTATTTGACGAAACAGATTACTCGTTAAAAGCAGGGAAGGAACTGCTGCACGTAGGTGACGGAAGTCCGGTACTGCTGCGTGGAAATATCAGTGACATTATGCCGAATCTGATGGTTACGGCTTCAAAGAATACCGGGGAATGTCTGGCATATTGTCCGGCGTTAAGTTTAAGGGATGGATTTCTTCAGACAGCGGAAGGCGTTTATGACTTTACGCAATATGAAAATTTTATGGATGCAGAAAGAGGAATGGTAGATACCATACGTATTTTCCTGGCAGAAAACCAGATAGAACGGTGGGAAGAGGACCGTCTGTTAAGCAGTGGAAGCCGTATAACCCTGCGTCTGGGAGAAGAAGCTGCTGCCCTTTATCCGGCGCTGGCAGATGTGCTGGAAAAGAAGGCGGAGGAAGAGTTAGAGGCTATGACCAGTGAGGTGGAAAAACTGGAGCAGTGGGCCAGAGAAGAGGGCAGGGAAGGATATTATGATGACTGCAGCCTCAGTGTGGAGCGCGCGGATGAAAACATATTGAGTATCTGTCAGAAGTATTATGATTATTCCGGTGGAATGCATCCGAACAACTGCACGCTGGGATGGAATCTTAATCCGGTCTCCGGGGAAAAATATACCCTGGATGATATTATGCCGGATACCACAGACCTTCTGGTAAGGATTGAAGAGAGATTGTTTGAAACATATCCGGAAGAAGTATTTTTTGCAGAAAAAGGAAAGGTTCTGGAAGATTACACAACGGAAAATCTTGTATGGACCCTTGGGTATCAGGGAATTACTTTTTATTTCAGTCCGTATGATATTGCTCCTTATGTAGCGGGGACACTGACTGCCACTATCTGGTTTGATGAGGCACCGGCACTTTTTTATGAGGAATATACCTATGCGCCGGAGCAGGGATATACGGTGTCATTTTTTCCTTGGGAAGAAATCTGGTTTGACCGGAATATTTCAGATGACCAGAGGGATTCCCTGTATGTATACAGGACAGCTGCTGAAACGGAAGAACAGGAGGAAATATTCATCTGTTATAATGGGGAGACTTATCGGGAAACCATATATACGGTCCAGAAAATGACTCCTTATCTGATGTGCACAGGAATTCCGGGCAATGAAAATTATATCTTTACCTTGGCACTGTTAAAAGATGGAGAGACGGTTTTTTACATGTATGACCTGAATGGGGAAGAAATTACCCGGACAGAGGTAGTACAGGATATGGCACTGGAAGGATTTTATGCAATAGAAGCAGGGGAAGAAGTATACTATGAAGAACTGCTGCCGGTGTACGGACACGAAGGAAGTACGGATTAATACACTGCTTCATAACGGAAGGAGGTCTGTTATGTCCAGATACATAAAAACAACATGGTTATGTTTTGTGCTGGCAGTATTCTGCTGGATAACGGCGCTGCTGCTGGATACAGCCGGTCTGAAAGTCTGGCTGGGGATTTTTGCTATTGCATTTATGATTCTCTTTCTATGTTTTCTGGCGGTTTCCATCAGCCAGAAGCGGAATAAAAATGCTTCCCCTTACCGGATATTCGCCATTGTGGACGGAATCATAGGCGTATGCGTTCTGGCGTATGCACTGTATGATTTTATGACGGATACCGGATGGTTTGCAGGGATGACAGGTATGCTGCTGCTGCTTTTTGTGATGCCGGTGATTCTGCTGATTCTCCTGGGGGATTTTCTGGTGTGGAAGTTCCGGGAGACAGGAAAGAAGAAATAGGAAATAAGAAATAAGAAATAAAAAATAAAAATATCCTCTTATTGTGATCGGAAATGGACGATAGCGATAAGAGGATATTTTTGTGGAAAGAAAAGTGGATTGCAGAGGGGTTGGAAAGTGAGCTTTGAAAATAAAATGAATTTACCTGTCAGGTTAATTTGAATGTTGACAATATTAAGGTTGAATGCTAAAATTAATTTACCTGCAAGGTAAATTGTAATTGAAAGGTGGTCTGCCATTGCAAATTGAATATAAAACAAAAAAGATGGAAAAAATATGTACAAATTTTTCGGAAGCAACAAAGAAACATGGTTGTGAAATGGCAGAAAAAATACACCAAAGAATAGATGAAATCAAAGCTGCTCTTTCTGTTGAGATGATGGTGCAGTTTGGAATTGGCAGATGTCATCGTTTAGAAGGTGACAGAAAGAATCAGTATGCAGTAGATTTAGTACATCCATATCGGCTTGTTTTTGAGAAAAAGGGAAAGGAAATTCAAATTGCGAATATAGTAGAAGTTGTGGATTATCATTAAGATTGCATTTGAAGGTATAGGAGGCAGTACGATGGAGAGAAGTCGCAGTTTTATAGCAACACCCCCAGGTGCAACCATTAAGGAACAGATTAATGATCGTGGGATGAGTCAGAAGGAATTTGCTGCAAGGATGGGGATGTCAGAAAAGCATATTAGTAAGTTGATTAATGGAGAAGTGCAGCTTACTGTAGAAGTGGCCAGACGGTTAGAACTGGTTTTAGGAGTACCATGCCAGTTCTGGTGTAATCTGGAAACAATATATCGTGAAAAATTAGCAAAGGTTAAGGAAGAGAATGCAATGGAGGCAGACCTGGCATTTATTAAAAAGTTTCCATATCAGGAAATGGCACAGAATGGCTGGGTGGAAGAAACAACGAAAGCAGAAGAGAAAGTTACCAATATGAGAAAATTTTTCGAAGTAGTACAGCTGGATATGTTGCAGAATAATCTAATTCCCGCTGGGATTGCGTGCAGAAAGCTTTCAGAGACCGAAAAGAGTTATTATGCACTGGTTGCCTGGGCGCAAAAGGCAAAGCTGGAGAGCAGGAGAGTGAAAACCCAGCCGATAGATATAAAACTTTTAGAGAAATCTATTCCGCAGATAAGAAAAATGACCTGCATGCCCGCAAAAGAATTTTGTGTGAAATTATCAGAACTGCTTGCAGAATGCGGAATTTCAATTGTTTTTTTACCACATATCGGAGGTTCCTTTTTGCATGGTGCAACCTTTTATGATAGTAATAAAATTGTATTAGGCTTGACGGTCAGAGGAAAAGATGCGGATAAGTTCTGGTTTAGTCTGTTTCATGAGCTGGGTCATATTGTTTTAGGTCACATTGGTAAAACAGAAGGAACGACGTCTGAGGATGAAAAAGCAGCGGATTCTTACGCTTCTGAGACGTTGATTCCAGAAAAAAAGTTTAACGCTTTTGCACAGAGTGGAACCATTACGGAGAACAGAATTAAGCAATTTGCGGCGGAGGAAGAGATTGATGCTGGAATTGTTTTAGGAAGACTTCAGAAGTATGGCTATGTGCAGTATGGGTGGTATAAAAATCTGAAGAAGCAGTATAGGATTGTTTAGAAGAAGAAAAGGGCGGAAAATGATAAGAACTAAAAGGAAGAAATTTGTTAAAGAAAATGGTAAGAAAAATTATCCAGAAAGCAGTGGAAAAGTATTAAAAAAGAAGAACGATATAATACGTATAGTGAATGGAAAAACTATATTAGGAGTAAGTATGTGGATTTATCATTAGATAAACTAAAAGAGTTTAGCAAATATTTGAATCATCTTGGAAGAAATATGAAGCCAATATCCGAATTTGCAAATCCGTATATATCAGCAATTCTTTCAACATTTTTTTCATATATATTTACAAGTCTACTTAATGATGAAAAGCAGAAAAAGTGGATATTGGAAATAGTTATATATTTGGTAGTGCTAATTCTGACAATAATTTTTGTTTTCTTGTGTGCAAAGATGTTATTGAAACTTCTTTTTGATAACAGCATGGAGGAAAATCTTTGTAAAGATTATAAAGAAATAGTTGATGAACTGATTGAAGAGAAAGAGAACAAGCATAAGGAACATTGCAAATGGGAAATCTTACCTTCTCGAAACATAATGGAATGATTTAGCACGTCTGGGTAATCTGGATGGAAATTCGAGCTGGATATAGAAAGTTAATTGAACCATATTAAATAAATTTTGTTTTATAACTGTACGGGTACGGATTAGTTATGAAAATTAATAAAAGAATGATATATAGGGGCACTATGAATGGAACAATATCATAAAGAAAACAAAATCATTATATTAGAAAATTTGGTTCAGATTGAACTGCACCGCAAAAAAATAAAGAACCTCTACCTCCGTGTCCACCCCGATGGACGTGTCACACTCTCTGCCCCGAAGCGACTCTCTGATAAAGCCATTCGGGATTTCCTTACTTCTAAGTCTGACTGGATTCAGACCCAGCGGGGAAAGATGCTTTCCAGAAAAAACAGTGTGTCACGGCAGGAGCTTACTTATTCCACCGGAGAAAAACATTACCTTTGGGGACAGCCGTATATTCTTGTGGTGGAGGAAACACCGGGAAGAAGCAGTGCTGCGGTCACAAAAGTGATTTGGGAGGAGCAGGAGGAAAACAGCTCCCCTGCCATTCTCCTGCGTGCGCCTGCAGGTTCCACACTGGAGCAGCGGAAACATCTTCTGGACGAGTTTTACCGTAGCGAGTTGAAAGCTGCTATTCCTAACCTGATGGAGAAGTATAGCAGGATTGTTGGCAAAGCACCAGAAGAATGGCGCATTCGGAACATGAAAACGAGGTGGGGAACCTGTAATGTGGTGGATAAGCGTATCTGGCTGTCCCTTCATCTGGCGAAGAAGGATCCCAGGTGTCTGGAATATGTCATTGTCCATGAACTGACCCATCTGTATGAGCCGAACCACAGCAAGGCGTTCTGGGAACGGGTCGGGAAGTACTATCCGGACTGGAAAGCAGTGCGGAAACTGCTGAAGGAGTCAGGCAGTCCGGAAAAAAACGAAGGGGAAACAACATGTCAGCAGGAAAAGACAGAGTGCTTCCCTGAAATAGAAAAGGCGGAAAAACCGTAAGGAGTAGAAAAAAATGAAAAGCACCTTAATCAAAGATACCACAAAAGAAGAACGTATTGCCCTCATCAAAGAGTGGGTTCCTGTAGATGACGGTCTGGAGGACTGCGGCATTGACCTCTGGGATATGTACCGGGATTACATCGACGGAAAGAAGGAGATTGCGGAAATTAACGCAGAGTTCCATACGAACTATTACAGGGAGAGAACAAATTAGGAGGAAGTTATACTTCCTCCCATTCAGGCCAGCACCGGTCTTCGGTGATGGCTTTTTTGATGCCGTTGTAAAAACGTACTTTGTGCTGGATATGGGACAGTTCTTTCTGTAAAATGGCAATCTGTTTTTCGATATCTGCCTCATGTTCTGTCACCAGCTGGATGATAGCATCAATGTGTTCCGGAATGTTTTCTTCATAACGGAAAAAGTCCTGCATTTTGGCAATGGACATGCCGGTGTTTTTGAAGCACTGGATGGCATGGAGGCGTGCAAGGTGGAAGTCATTGTAAATGCGTTTGCTGCCTTCCCGGGCTACGTTTGTGAGCAGGCCGATGTCCTCGTAGTAACGGAGGGCAGAGGCAGGGGTATTTGTCAGTTGGGACAGCTCCCGGATGGTATAGGTTTTCATGGATGGATTCCTCCTGATGTTACTGTTTCATCTTCTTTGAAACGAAGTTTTTTAAAAAACATACATTTCTTCTTGACTTCAAGTATACTTGAAGTGTTACCATTTGTACAGAACAAAAATGTCAGAAAGTAAAGGAGCGAATCAACATGAAGTATCGTAACGTAGGAAAATCAGGATTAAAAGTAAGTGAAATTTCCCTTGGAAGCTGGATGACGGACCTCCGGGGCGGCGAGGCAGCCCGTGTGGCGGAAGAAACCATCCGCTTTGCCTATGATAATGGAGTTAATTTTTTCGACTGTGCAGATGCCTATAGTGGCGGGGAAGCAGAGCGTTTTCTGGGACGTGTGTTGAAAGATTATGCGAGAAGCAGTTATGTAGTATCCAGCAAAGTGTTTTTCCCGACCGGACGTGGTGCCAATGAGTGGGGACTGTCCAGAAAGCATATCATTGAAAATATCGACCGGACATTAAAGAATATGCAGATGGACTATGTGGATATGTATTTCTGTCACCGGTTTGACCCGACCACACCGATGGAAGAAACTCTGCGTGTACTGAGTGATCTGGTAACCCAGGGAAAGATTCTGTATTATGGTGTCAGTGAGGAGTGGGGAGCCGCCAGATTAGAGGAAGCGCAGGGAATTATTAAAGAATATCATCTGCATCCAATGACGGTGGTGCAGCCGCAGTACCATATGATGGACCGTTATATTGAGCATGAAATTATGCAGGTGTGCCGGAAGTATGGCATTGGTATTACACCGTTTTCGCCACTGGCGCAGGGACTCCTGACTGGCAAGTACGGCAAAGACCAGCCATATCCGGAAGGTTCCAGAGCAACACACCAGGCAGATAAGCAGATTAACAATCTGCTGACGGAGGAGAATTTAAACAAAGTAGATGCTTTGAAAAAAATTGCCGGGGAGCTGGGTGTTTCCATGCCGGTACTGGCATTGTCCTGGATTTTACGGGAAAATATAATCAGCAGCGTGATTACAGGGGCAAGTAAGAAAGAGCAGCTGGCAGGAAATCTGGCGGCCAGTGGATTTGAAATTCCACAGGATGCACTGGAAGAAATTGAGAAAATACTGGATTTCCACCGGTTTGAGCGGCATGTAGGCTGATTGGTCTTGTAACTATTCGGCCTTGCTTTATAGTTTTGGTACCCTTCTTTTTTTAGTTTTATTATTGTATAAAAGCAGAAATGGTGCTACAATATAGGTGATATTGTCAGACTATTTCTTTTGATAAGTATAATAGTATGACTGAAAGAGGAGGGAGATTGTATGAAGAAAAGAAAATCCAGTGTAGCAAGAAAAATGACTGTTATTTTGGTGGTATTGGGACTGATTACAGCACTGATGTGTTTTTTGAATGTGATGGCATATGATGTGCTGGAGGGATACAGTGTATCTCTGGCGGAAACGGTAAATCAGTTAGGAAGTCAGGCGGCGGGAGAAGGAGCAGAAGAACTGACGGAGCAGGCAGAGTATTTATTAGAACGTATTGATATTAAAATAGCAGGAACTTACATATTTGATATTGTACTGCTGGCAGTGGCGCTGGTAGTGACGGTAATTGCGATTATTGTTTCCATGCGCATGATTGCGACTCCAACCCGGCGTGTGAGCGTTACATTGGAAGATATTGTAGCAGGTATCCAGCGGAATGAGGGGGATCTGACAGTCAGGGTAAATGTAAAGAGCAATGATGAAATTGGCCAGCTGGCAACAGATATCAACAATTTTGTGGAACTGTTACAGAATAATATGCTTACCATGAAAAAGAGTGCTGACCGCATGATGGAATCCATGGAAATAGTAGCGGAACGGGTAGAAGATTCGAATGGCAGTGTCACCAATGTGTCCTCTTCCACAGAAGAACTGGCAGCCAGCATGCAGGCGGTATCAGCCACAATCCAGGAAATTGCAGGCGGCAGTACCAATGTGCTGAATCAGGCAAAAACGATTAGTCAGGAGGCTGATTCCGGCGTGGAAACAGTGACAGCGCTGCAGGAGCGTGTGGCAACCATGCGTGATACGGTAGTAAACAGCAGGAAGACAACAACTTCGGTGGTTGACAACATTCAGAGAGCGTTGGAGTCAGCCGTGGAGGAAAGCAACAGCGTTATTAAAATTCAGGAGCTGACCCAGGGAATTCTGGATATTGCCGGACAGACGAACCTGCTGGCATTAAATGCGTCTATTGAGGCGGCGAGAGCGGGTGAGGCAGGCCGTGGCTTTGCGGTAGTTGCAGAAGAAATCCGTGTTCTGGCAGATAACAGCCATCAGGCGGCCAATAGTATTCAGGAAATCAGCGGGCTGGTTATTTCAGCAGTAAATAAGCTGGTGGCTAATTCCAAGGAAATGTTGTCTTTTATGGATGGAAATGTCATTAAGGATTACGATGCTTTTGTGGACATTATGAACCAGTATCAGAAGGATGCCCGGATGCTGAGTCAGATGTTCTCCGGTTTTGCCACAGAGGCTTCCGGTATGACAAAAACCATGCAGAATATGACTTCCGGTATTAATGACATTGCTGTAACCATTGAAGAGAGTGCGAATGCAGTAACTACAGTGGCAACGGATGCTTCGGAACTGGTGGAAGCCATGATGGAAATTCAGAAGGAAACGAATGTAAACCGCAGTGTTTCCGATGAAATGATTACTGTGGTAAACCGTTTTAAAAAGTTGTAATGGTCTTTAGGGAAAAGCTGCTTAAAGCGTTTCTCTTGCTGGAAAAAAGGGTACTGTTTACAAGGGATGTGGACAGTACCCCTTTTTGCTTGTTGATAATTTAACGAGGTTGTGCTATGATAAAATCGGTCAAAGTTGCAAAACAGAACACAGGCAGATGGGAGTTTTCGTTATGAAAAAGAAAAAGCTGGATTTGAGTGGACTGAAAGGCTGGCTGTATTTGCTGCCGGCCATCGTATTTCTTGGCGTTTTTATGGTATATCCGTTAATTGATGTATTTATTTATTCTTTGGAAGAAGGGTACAATTCCGCTTCCCAGACATTTTTCGGGGTGGGTGGTTATAATTATGCTTATGTACTCAGGGACCCTTATTTTTTACAGGCATTGAAAAATACGTTTATACTGGTGGCGGTTACAGTACCGTTGTCCACGCTGATTGCGCTGCTGCTTTCCGTGGCATTAAGTTCCATTGAAGCACTGCGGAATTTGTTCCAGACCGTATTTTTTCTGCCGTACGTGACAAATACGCTGGCAGTTGGTCTGGTGTTTATGATTCTGTTCCAGAAGACGGAATATACGGAAGGTCTGGTGAATCTGCTGATTACCTTCTTTGGCGGTACGGCGGTGGATTTTATTGATGGGCCATACTGGGCAAAGATGTTTGTTCTCTGTCTGTATACCATCTGGATTGTCCTGCCGTTTAAGATTCTGATACTTACCAGTGCACTGCTGTCTGTGGACCAGACGTATTATAATTCGGCAAAGGTGGATGGGACATCCAGGTTCCGTACGTTTATGAGAATTACCCTGCCGATGATTTCACCAATGATTTTTTATCTGTTCATTACCGGCTGTATTGGCGCATTTAAAGCGTATAGTGACGCAGTGGCGCTGTTTGGTACGGACTTAAATGCGGCCGAAATGAATACGATTGTCGGCTATGTGTATGATATGCTGTACGGGGACAGCGGCGGTTATCCGTCCTATGCATCGGCAGCAGCGGTTATTCTGTTTACGATTGTACTGACAATTACATGTATTAATCTGATAGTAAGCAAAAAGAAGGTGCATTATTAGTTTATGAATCATGAGATGGATTATGAGAAAATTGAACAAAAAACGAAAAGAAAGCAGCGGATTGTAAAAACACTGACCTATACGCTGCTGGTATTCTGGGGCGTGGTGGTGCTGTTTCCGTTTTTCTGGATGGTGCTGACTTCCATTAAGAGCTATGGAGAGTATAATTCGGAGTATATTCCGAAATTTTATGCCAGTTCCCCGACCATGTCAAACTATATAGAAGCATTTACTGCAGTGCCTCTGGCAGAGTATTTCTTAAATACGCTGATTTTTACCGTGGTGACAACCGCTGTTATGCTGGTGGTGATTACATTGGCAGCGTTTGCTTTTGCACGTCTGGAATTTAAGGGGAAGAATGCGGCATTTGTATTGTTTCTTTCCATGATGATGATTCCGAATGAACTGGTCATTATTACTAATTTTGTGACAATTACGGATCTGGATATGCGGAATACGTTTGCCGGTCTGATTCTGCCCTCTGTAATGTCCGTCTTTTATTTATATCTGCTGAAGGAAACGTTCCAGCAGATTCCGGATAATTTATATCAGGCGGCAAAGGTGGATGGTACTTCGGATTTTAAATATTTGTGCCGGGTCATGGTTCCGATGGCAAAACCGACTCTGGTAACAATTACGATATTAAAGGTGATTGAGTGCTGGAATTCTTATGTGTGGCCGCGTCTGATTACGGATGATGAGGCGTATTATCTGGTGTCCAATGGGATTCAGGAAATCCGGGAAAACGGGTTTGGACGTGAAAATATTCCGGCTATGATGGCAGCAGTGGTAGTCATTACCCTGCCGCTGATTGTACTGTTTCTGGTGTTCCGCAATAAAATTATGGAAGGTGTGTCCAGAGGAGGGACCAAAGGATGATGAAGAGTGTGAAAAAGCTGCTGTCCAGGGTGCTTCTGCTGGTAGTTCTGGCAAGGGGGCTCGGCTGTCTGTCTGGCTGTCATGGCTCCCGTGGATTAAAAGAATTTGTAATGCCGGAGACATTCGATACTTCGCAGAATTATGAGATTACGTTCTGGGCAAAGAATGATACAAACCGTACCCAGGTGGATATTTATGAAAAAGCCATTGCGGATTTTGAAGCACTGTATCCGAATGTGAAGGTGGTTCTCCGTCTGTATACGGATTACGGCAGAATTTACAATGATGTTATCACGAATATTGCAACCAATACAACACCGAATGTCTGTATTACGTATCCGGACCATATAGCGACCTATCTTACCGGTGTCAATACGGTAGTACCTCTGGATGAGCTGATGGCGGATGCAGAATATGGACTTGGCGGCAGCGAAGTGGCATTTGATGCTCCGGTGCAGGACGAGATTATTCCAAAGTTTCTGGAGGAATGCGCCTTTGGCGGACATTATTATGCGCTGCCATATATGCGCTCCACAGAAGCATGTTATATTAATAAAACCTTTGTAGAAAAGTTAGGCTATACCCTGCCGGAAAAACTGACATGGGAATTTATCTGGGAAGTTTCGGAGGCAGCAATGGCACAGGATGGCGAAGGAAACTTTCTGGTGAATGGACAGAAAGTGCTGATTCCGTTTATTTATAAGTCAACGGACAATATGATGATTCAGATGCTGCGTCAGAAGGGAGCAGGTTATTCTACAGAAGAGGGAGAAATCCAGCTGTTTCATGATACAACCAGGGAACTGTTATATACCGTGGCAGAGCATGGTGCCACAAGAGCGTTTTCCACGTTTAAAATTTCCAGTTATCCGGCGAATTTTTTGAATGCCGGCCAGTGTATTTTTGCCATTGATTCCACGGCAGGAGCTACCTGGATGGGGACGGATGCACCGCTTTGTGATATTGCGGAGGAAAAGATCGTGGAATTTGAAACAGAAGTCCGCATGCTGCCGCAGTTTGATACGGAAAATCCCCAGATGATTTCCCAGGGACCGTCCATGTGTGTGTTTAACAAATCGGACCCGCAGGAAGTACTGGCGTCCTGGCTGTTTATGCAGTTTCTGCTGACAAATGAGGTACAGACTGCCTATTCCCAGACGGAAGGATATGTACCGGTGACAAGCAAGGCACAGGAGTCCGCAGAGTATCAGGATTATTTATCCCGGGCGGGAGAGGATAATGAACTGTATTATCGCATAAAGTTAGAAGCGACACAGCTGCTGCTGGACAATGTAGAGAAGACATTTGTTACGCCGGTGTTTAATGGTTCGGCTTCGCTGCGTGACGCAGCCGGGCAGCTGGTGGAAACAACGGTCAAAGCGGTCCGCAGAGGTCAGACAGTAGATGAAGCTTATATGGAGACATTATACCGTGATACCATGTCACTGTACCGTCTGGATCAGCCGCGCAGCCAGAGTGGAGCAGCGGTAAGTGCGGAGGAGGATCTGGGACCTTTGCCGGCTGCTTCGGCTGTTCTGATTGGCGTTCTTGTGTCGGCATGGATACTGATTGGATTGTATATGGGAAGGAAACTGGTTACTGCCCGCAGAGCACACTGACACTTGCTGTCCTGGCGCGAAAGAACAGTAATGAAAAAGTCATAAAAAAAGAAAATAACCTATTGATTTATAGAAAATTTTCGTTATAATATGTGTTATGATTCAGAGAAAATTAAATTTTTAACAAAGTCCGCCGGGGAATGGGAGATGGCAGGACTGTTAAAAAATGTTCCGGCAGTACGGAGCAGATGGAATCGGAATCAGGAAAGACAGTAACGGTTTCTGCAGAAAACAGTTACAAAAACAATTTTAAAGAAGAGGAGACACGAAAATGAAGAAATTAACAGCATTACTTATGGCACTTCTTATGGTAGTTGGCTGTGTTGGCTGCGGTGGTAAGGAAGAGGACATTAACAAAAAGTCCGAAGGTGTTATGACTTACGCTGAGTATGAAGCAGCAGAGCTGGAGACAAAGGTTACAATCGAAGCATATGTACAGGCAAAGCAGTCCTGGTGGGATAACACTGCTACCGTTTACTTACAGGATGGCGACGGTGCTTACTTTGTATATGGCATGGCTTGTTCGGAAGAAGATTATGCCAAGCTGACTACAGGTACCAAGATTAAGGTTACCGGTTATAAGGCAGAATGGTCCGGTGAAGTAGAAATCATGGACGCTACCTTCGAAATTATGGAAGGTAATTATGTGGCAAAGGCAGAGGATGTGACCAGCCTGCTTGGTACAGATGACCTGATCAAGAAGCAGAATATGTTCGTTGCATTTAAGGGTATGACAGTAGAGTCTGCGGCTATCTATAAGTGGGATGGTTCCGGTCAGTACGGTGACGACCTTTATTTCAACGTTTCCCTGAATGGAACTACTTACACATTCACAGTTGAGTCCTATCTGACAGACGGTTCCACCGATGTTTACAAGGCGGTAAAGGAATTAAAGGTGGGCGATGTGGTTGATATGGAAGGTTTCTTATACTGGTATGAAGGTGTAAATCCACACATCACAAATGTAACTGTTAAATAATTGGAATAACCGTCCCGGTCATGTATTTTATGCATGGCGGGACGGTTATTATTTTTCCGGGAAGATTACGAAGTAGGCTTCCTCAATGGACAATTTGACATGTGGATTTTATTTTTCAGTACATTCAGTCCGCAGTCTGCCAGATAATCCTGTAAAATCGGCAGCGACTGGGAGGAGGTTGGTCCAATAATGATTTCCCCGACTAAATCGGATAAATGCAGATTCAGGCGGCTGCACATCCGGTTCAGATTCAGTGGGTAATATTTTTTTATCCGGTCCATTGCCACATGGTATTTTGGCTCTATTGCAAATTCGTCAGAAATAAAGGGCGATACCACCAGACGGGATTCCTTTTCACTGGCAAAGGAGGGATGCTTGAAAGCTGCAGACTGGAGCCAGGCTTCAATCATAAGTCCCTGCAATTTTGGCAGATGGTCGGAAAGCTTTTCCGCACGGGTAATCTGCTGGTAAAATTCATCTACCAGACGGTGTCCATGCATGTCCTCCTGGTAAAATACTTCCTGCAGGGAAATGGCGCCTCCGGTCATACGTTCCATCATATCTTCATGGAAAGCAATGCAGACCCCCTGTCCAAAGTGACCGTAACGTTCCCATTGGGAAGCATCATCACGAAATTTGGAGAAACAGGCAGCATAGGCAGAGTAATAAAATTCTTTTTCCAGTTCTTTTTTGAAAAATTTCTCAGCTTCCGGCAGTTTCCCAGTTTCTCCGCTTTCTTTCATACGTTCTATGACTGCCTTATAGATGCCGTTCATAAAAAGCCGCATTTCGGAAGCATCATTCATATTTAATATATTGTTCAGCCTCAGCTCCGCACAGCGGATAATACCGTCAAAGGCAATGAAATCAGTGTAATGATACAGCATAGTGCGTATTCCTTTCCTGTTTTTGGGAGTATGGTCTGGCTAGTACATCGGTTTCTTAATAACTGGACTAAATACGCAGAATATTTCTTTCAGAGTGCAATTCAAAAAACGTAGGCGTAGCGGGCTACGCTGAGGATTTTTGAATTTGTACTATGGAAGAAATAGGCAAGTATTTGGTCT
>JAGBBW010000101.1 GCA_017938285.1 Lachnospiraceae bacterium | reverse complement strand
TACCCTCCGCATGGTCAGCACCTGATTTATTTTTTGCACCGGAAACTTTCTTTTCTGGTAACTCCATCGTATAAAACTCCGGTTCCGAATTTTTCTTTTCCGATTCTTTCATTTCGTGATAGGTAAATTCTACTCTTACTTCAAACCCAAACCGCTCCGAAAACATACGTTCCAGAAAATCTTTTAACTCTTTTGACAGAGTACGGTTCACAAAACTGTCCGGCAAATCCAGCTTCATCACTCCTGGTACCGTCTCACATTCAAAAGAAATATCCGCCGAACGAAGCAGAAAGGAAGCCATTCTGCTTTCTCTTCCTACCTCTTCTTCCACACTTTCCTTATAAAGATTCCATAAGGATTCCGGATTATACTGACTGGACAACTGGTATGTTACCGCCAGCTCCGCAGAAGCTCCGGCAGCACGGAAAAACTGTTCGGAAACTGCCTTTGTCATTTCTTCGAGCTGACTGTATTCCAGTAAGTGTCTGGACTTCAAATGAATCACCGTCTTTCCGGTACTGCGTGACGCTGTGATTTTCTCTACCTCTACCTCGCGGAAAGGTATCTCCAGATCCGGTTTCACCTTTAAATCGTCCAATACTTCAAATAAATTCATTGATATCATTCCTTCCTGATTTACAGTTCTATCTTATCAGAGAATAACTTTTTTCGCCATGGGATAATTCGCCCACGAACCCATTTTGTCGGCATAAAGAAAATCAGACCTTTCTTCCTCAGTCTGATTTTCCTTTTGGGACGAACGCCCTGCTATTAAAGCATCTTATCCAGCTCTTTTTTTAATTCCGTAAGAAGCTCCTCTTCCTTTACTTTCCGGAGAATTTCACCTTTACGGATAATCAGTCCCTCGCCAACACCGCCGGCAATGCCGATATCTGCCTCTCTGGCTTCACCCGGACCATTTACGACACAACCCATAACCGCCACCTTAATATCCAGCGGATAATTTTTTACCAGCTCTTCCACCTGTTTTGCCAGACCAATCAAATCAATTCTGGTTCTGCCACAGGTTGGACAGGATACGACTTCAATGCCGCCTTTGCGAAGTCCCAGCGTTTTTAAAATCTGCTTTGCAGAAGCAATTTCCTCCACCGGGTCTGCTGTCAGGGAAACACGGATGGTATCCCCAATTCCCTGTCCTAAAATCAGGGACAATCCAATAGAAGATTTGATATTTCCGGAAGTAACCGTACCGGACTCCGTGATTCCGACATGAAGCGGATAGCTGGTCTTTTCGGCAATCAGTTCATGTGCCTTCACACACATAAGCACGTCGGAAGATTTAATACTGATTACCAGGTTGTCATAACCCATTTCTTCTATCAGCTCTGCCTGATGCAGGGCACTTTCTACCAGCCCCTCTGCTGTCACACCATTGTACTTTTCTACCAGGTGTTTTTCCAGGGAACCGGAATTTACTCCAACACGCAGAGGAATGCTGCGCTCCCTCGCTGCATCAACTACTGCCTTTATTTTATCCTTTGAACCAATATTGCCCGGATTAATTCGCACTTTATCTGCTCCATGTTCCATCGCTGCAATCGCCAGACGGTAATCAAAATGGATATCCGCAACCAGCGGAATATGTATCTGCTTTTTGATTTCCGCAAAAGCCTTTGCTGCCTCCATGGTCGGGACGGCACAGCGGATGATTTCACAGCCTGCTGCCTCCAGGGCCAGAATCTGTTTTACGGTGGCTTCCACATCTTCTGTCTTTGTGTTAGTCATGGACTGGATGGCAATCGGATGATTGCCGCCAATCCGGACAGTTCCAATCTGGATTTCTTTTGTCAGTCTTCGTTTATTTTGTTCGGTTAACCAGCCCATTTTAGTTGCCTTTCTCTACTTAAAAAACACATTCTTGATATCATTGAAGAAAATGAACACCATCAGAATCATTAACAGTGCCATACCAATCAAATGCACCATACCTTCTTTTTCACGGTCAATCGGTTTGCCACGGAAAGCTTCAATTAAGGTAAACAGCAGCTTACCGCCGTCCAGTGCCGGAATCGGAAGCAGATTCATGACACCAAGGTTGGCACTTAAGAGAATGGTAATATATGCCATCTGCATAATGACATCCACTGCATTTCCCTGTTCCTGTGTCTGCTCATACACATCACCAATGGTTCCGATAATTGCAACCGGTCCGCCCACATCCGTGGATTTGAGCTGTCCAGTTACCAGCAAACCAAGATTTTTTACTGTGGTAACAATCCAGTACTTTACTTCAATCAGACTATATTTCAGAACACCTAAAACATCTGTTTTTTCCCGGTACAGATTATAAGTAAAACCTGTCGTATAACCTTCCTGGTACAACAGTGGAGTTAATTCTACAGTTGTAGACACTGTTCCGGACTCACCATTTCTTTCATACGTTACGGAAACAACAGAACCATCTAAAGGATGTGCATCCATATATTCTGACAGTTCTGCTCCTGTAGAAAGGGCAACACCATTCACATGGGTTACAATATCTCCAGGCAGGATTCCGGCCAGATGGAACGGATAATTTTCACTGACAGAAAGAACTTCTGCCGCAGTATCTGTATTTGGATAATAATTAAAACCAAGAAGATACTTTTTGGTCAGAACCGGTTCTATTGTTGTCGAATACTCTTTTCCGTCTCGTTCATATACGATTTCCACCGGCTCCGCCGTAATTTCATTATACAGGAAGTAGGAATCTACTTCTCTTCCGATAGAAACGTTATCTCCATCAATTTCTTTAATCAGATCTCCTTCCTGCAGACCTGCCACAGCCGCTGGAGAACCTGCGGTAACAGAAGAAACCGTTGCCGGATCATATCCTACCACTCCAATCACAACAACAGAAAGCAGAAATGCAAGAATAAAATTAAAAAACGGTCCGGCAAAAATAACAGAAAATCTCTGCCATACCCCCTTGGAATAAAACGCATTTTCTGCAGCACTGTCCTGCTCCGAGTCCTCTCCTACCATCTGGCACATACCACCAAACGGCAGAAGCTTAATGGAATACTTTGTTTCCCCTTTCGTAAAACCAGCTACCGTTGGACCAAGGCCGATGGAAAACTCCACCACACCAATGCCATTCTTCTTTGCCAGAAGAAAGTGCCCCAATTCATGGATAATGATGATAATACTAAACACTAAAATTGCAACAATAATACTCATAGAAATCCTTTCTCACCGGGCGTATGCCCTTCTCTTTACAAGTCTTTACTTTTCAAGCCGACGATATACTTCCTGCTCTGTGGCAAGAATTTCCTCCAATGACGGATTCTTAATTACAGCATGTGCCGCCATTTCCCTGCGGATACATTCCACAATGTCTGTATATCTGATTTTTCTGTCCAGAAAGGCAGCCACAGCCCATTCATTTGCTGCATTATAAACCGTTGGCATACTGCCTCCCTGCTGCAATGCTTCATAGGCCATGGAAAGTGCCGGAAATACCTCTGTGTCCGGTTTATAAAATTCCAAAGAACGCAGCTTATAAAAATCAAGCCGTTCGGAAGTCGGTCCTTTCCGTTCCGGATAATACAGGGCATATTGAATTGGAAGCTTCATATCCGGAGTTCCAAGCTGGGCAATCACAGCACCGTCTTCATACTCAATCATGGAATGAATGATACTCTGCGGATGTACTACCACTTCTATTTTTTCTGCTTCCACACCAAAGAGCCATTTTGCCTCTATGACCTCCAGCCCTTTATTGACCAGCGTGGAAGAATCTATGGTAATTTTTCTGCCCATCGTCCAGTTAGGGTGCTTTAACGCATCTTCTACCTGTACCTTCTGTAGTTCTTCTTTTGATTTTCCACGGAACGGTCCTCCGGAAGCCGTCAGAAGAATCCGGTGTACCGCATTGCCTGCATTTCCCTGTAACGACTGGAAAATGGCAGAATGTTCACTGTCTACCGGCAGAATTGTCACGTTCTTTTCCTGTGCCAGCGGCATAATAATATGGCCTGCTGTCACCAGTGTCTCTTTATTTGCCAAAGCAATCTCTTTTCCTGCTTTAATTGCTTCTATTGTTGGACGGATACCAATCATTCCAACAAAGGCAGTAACTACCATTTCCGCTTCCGGAATGGTGGCACAGGCAAGCAGCCCTTCCATGCCAGTCATAACCTCTGTTTTTATCTGACTGTCCGCCAATAGTATTTCCAGTTCCTTTGCTTTTCCGGCATCATATACACAGACCAGTCTGGGCTGGAATTCTTTTATCTGCTCCAGTAATAGAGCAACATTCTTTCCGGCCGCCAGAGCTTCTACCTTAATATCCCGGTTCGTCCGGACTACATCCAAAGTCTGGGTACCAATAGAACCAGTGGAACCCAGAATGGAAATATGTTTCATCATTGATTTCCTCATTTCTTTCTTTTTCAAAACACGCTCTAGTATCCGTGAAAAATTTTTCCGGATTATATTGTCATCTGTAATAAATAAAATACTATTGGTGCAACGAAAATTACACTGTCAAAGCGGTCCAGTACACCGCCGTGTCCTGGAATCAGTCTGCCATAATCCTTAATGTCATTGTTGCGCTTCATGGCAGAAGCCGCCAGATCTCCAATCTGTGAAATTACTGCTCCACAGCCGCAGACAAACGCAAACTGCACCGGAGAAAAATTCTGGGCAAACCACTGATTCATTGCCAGACCATATAATACCGCCACTACAGCCGCCCCAAGAACACCGCCAATACAGCCTTCCCAGGTCTTTTTCGGGCTAAGTACAGGGAAAGCCTTATGCTTTCCAAATAACTTTCCGGCACAGTAGGCAAACACATCAGACCCCCATGCCGCAATAAAAATCAGCCATACACTGAACGTACCGCCCTCCAGCATACGCACCTGATAAATGTACGAAATCAGTAGTCCTGCATAAAAGAACCCAAAAAACAGATACAACAGCTGTTCTACCCGGAATTTAGGAAAAGCCACCACATAAACTGCCATTACCGCCAGCAGAAAAAATACAGCCAGCGGAACCATCCATTCCGTATGTCCGGTAAACAGAAGCACATATAACAGCACAACTACTGCATATCCCGGTACTGCCAAAGGCGTTTTGTGAATCTTTGCCATGCGCATAAATTCCATCATTGCCATGATGGAAAGAAATGCTGTTGCTACTAACAGAACATTTCCGCCAGTGATAACAAAAAACAGCATCAGTATCATCAGAACAATACTGCTGAGCAGTCGGACCTTAAACATGTGTCACGCCTCCATATCTTCGTTCTCTTATATTATAATATGCAATCGCATCAATTAAATCATCTTTAGAAAAATCCGGCCATAAAACATCCGGAAAATAGAACTCCGTATAGGCCAGCTGCCATAACAGAAAATTAGAAATTCTTTGCTCCCCGCTGGTACGGATCAGCAAATCCGGATCCGGAATGCCTGCAGTATCCAGATAAGAGGAAAATAATTCCGGAGATATCTCTGCCTCCAAAACTTTCCCTTCTTTTACATCACCACAAAGACTTTTTACTGCCCGTAGCAGTTCATCCCGACCACCATAATTTAATGCTATCTGAAACCGTAAACCGGTATTTTTTTCGGATTCCTTTTCGAGCACCCGGATGCTCTCCTGTAAATCAGCGTCCAGTCTGGAAATGTCTCCAATAACCTTCACCCGCATTTTATTTTTTTCTGCCTGTTTTACACAGTCCTTCATATAACTGCGAAGCAGATTCATCAGAGCGGACACTTCATCTTCCGGTCTGCTCCAGTTTTCTGTCGAAAACGCATACAGAGTCATATATTTAATTCCCATCCGGTATGCCTCTTCACAAATGGTTTCTACTGTTTTACCGCCCTGCCGGTGCCCCATGTTTCTCGGCAGACCACGTTTTTTTGCCCAGCGGCCATTACCATCCATAATAATCGCCACATGCTCTGGAATCTTCCAGGATGGGTCCAGTTTTTTTGCCATAATTTTGTTTCCATCCTTCCATATTATAAGGAAATGGACGCTCCCTCTGCCCGTTGGAAGCGTCCACTGCTTCTTTAAATTTTGTATATGCTTATACTGTCATAATCTCAGTGGTCTTGGCATCCGTACACTTGTCAATTTCTGCTACAAACTTATCCGTTACCTTCTGGATTTCATCCTCAATCTGCTTCTGTTCATCTTCAGAAATTTCGCTTGCCTTTGCTGCTTTCTTGATGGCATCATTGGCATCTCTGCGGACATTACGCACAGCAACTTTGGCTGCTTCTGCCTTCTTCTTGATATCCTTTACTAATTCCTTACGACGGTCTTCGGTAAGTTCCGGGAATACCAGACGGATTACCTTGCCATCGTTACCAGGAGTAATGCCGATATCGGATGCAAGAATTGCCTTTTCAATTTCCTTAATCATCTTGGCTTCCCAAGGCTGAATCTGGATGACTCTTGCTTCCGGAACAGAAATATTGGCTACAGACTGGATTGGAGATGGTGTACCATAATAATCTACACGCAGCTTATCTAACAGGTGTGGGTTCGCACGGCCTGCACGAACG
>JAGBBW010000100.1 GCA_017938285.1 Lachnospiraceae bacterium | reverse complement strand
CAAAAGAAGCGGTATTTTTACACTTATGGGGATACTATACCCATTTTTAGGTAAAAACCATATGCGCTGACATTACTTTCTGGTTCAAAAGCTGGATAATGGATTATCATGAGGAAATTTATATCTCATGAATAATTCAGGATAAATATTCTTTTTTTCTTCACTCAGCGACTCATAGTTTGCCTGTCCTTTGGCAATCACTACGTCCGCTTTCTGATAAATTCTCTGAAATTCCGGGCTTGTCCGTGGCAGAATCGTCCCCAGGGAAAAATCTCCGTTACTGATAATCGTTGCAACTTCGTCCATGCCCACCAGGTACGCATCTTCCTCGGTATTGTCATTGACAACTGCCTCTCCCCGGACTCCAAAGTAAATCGTACACCGGGGATTTAACAATTTTATCTGCTTTATCAACAGTTTGTCAAAACATATCTCACCACAGTTATCTCCAAGATACAACATGTTTTTTGCCTGATGTATGTCATTTATCATGGAATCCACATCATTTATGGTCAGCTCCAGTTCGTCTATACTCGAAAAATAATGTTCGATATCTGCCTCCACATTGCTGTGCACCGGGTTAAAATCAATAATGTTCGCAACAATGGCATACTTTACTGCTTCTTCTATCGACTGTATTTTTTTCTCATACTCTCCCATATGTTCCAGAAAAAACTGGTTGTAATACAGCTTCGTTTCCTTGTAAGGGTCCTCACAGCCGGTATGCTGCTTTATCAGACGGTAATTTTCCCCCACGATTTCCGGGTTTGTTTTGGAAAAATCCATGGTGCTCATGGAAGCAAAAATCTTTTTATAAAGTTCTTCTTTATTTTCTGCCTGCACCAGATTTGCTGTTTTTACTGCCTGATTTACCAGACAGGACAGGCATTGTTCGTTGATTTTCATGTTAGTTGTTCTCCAATCTTTTATCCCACACAACACTTTCCAATCACATAAATACAGCAGGCAACTCCAAGAATTACCTGCCATATAAAGCACCTGTAATCAATCAGCCAGCTTATCAAGCAGCATCTGATAATGCCTCTGACCAATATGTCTTCCGGCACGCTGCAAGCCATCAATACATTCTCTTACTTCACTAGAAGTCAATTTCTGCTCCTCATAAGCTGCCATCAGCACCCCAATGGTTCCCATAACCTTAAGTCCTAACTGAGCAGATACAGCTCTTCCTTTTGCTTCGTCCATCAACAAAATATCAGCATTCCGTTCATCCGTTAAAACAATTGCTTCGCTCTCTCCTTTGTCAAGTCCTGTTGCTCTTTTTAATATACTTACAGATTCCGGATTTTTTACAGCACTTACCACAATAAAATGCTTTTGTCTGATTTGTTCCGCTTCCACCAGAAAGCGTTCATCCACTGTCAGTTCCTGAAACACTGCCTGAGGTATCAGAACCTGACCAAATAATTTTTCAAGCAAATCAATATGGCCTATTTTAAGAAGCGATATTAACGGTGTTGTATCTGATACAACAATCATACCACTGTCTCCTTTTTTTTCATTTGTCTAAAAGTATCTAATTCTGTATCAAGATCATCCATTGTCATATCCAAATAGGAATACCCCAGATTGTCATAAATATCAATTAATTCTGATTTTCTAATACCCAGAATTTCTGCTGCCCGACCATGAGATATTGTTTGATTTAAAATGCACGGATACAGCAACAGCGCATTTCTGGTAAGTTCTGCTTCTGAATTCATGGCATTCAGATACTTTGACATTCCTGCCGGAACTTTTATTGTTACAGATTCCATTGCTATCATACCGTCACCATCCTTTCCGTAAATACGAAGATAATTAATTAACAATTATTTAAGTATATTATATCCTAAGAATTCACTTCCAGCAATGTATTTTTTTCCTTTCTGCTTATTCCTCTTCGTCTACGGAGTTAGTATGTAAACAATACTCTACGGATTCACCACATTCCGCTCTTCACCCTGCAAAAACGCCTTAATATTCTCATATACTCCCTGTACGCACCTGGTTCTGGCTTCCACGCTGGCCCATGCCAGATGCGGCGTAATTATCAGTTTATTACTGTCCTTTAACTGACTCAGTGGATTGGAAAGTTCCAGCGGCTCTTTTTCCAGTACGTCCAGTCCGGCCGCCTGGATTTCTCCCGCCACCAGTGCCTCATACAAATCCGCATTATTCACCACCGGACCCCGGGCCACGTTAATGAGAATCGCAGACTGCTTCATCTTCTTCAGCGCCTCCCGGTCAACCAAATTCCGGGACAGGTCACTTAACGGACAATGCAGGGACAGAATATCACTTTCTGCCAGCAGTGTTTCCATGTCCACCTGCGGATAATCTGTACAGGTGCTTTTTCCGGTAATCGAGTGAAAGATTACCTTGCAGCCAAAAGCAGTGGCAATCTTTGCCACCTTTCTGCCAATATTACCCATACCGACAATACCCCAGGTCTTACCTGCCAGTTCATAAAACGGTACGTCAAAGTTGGAAAATCCCGGCTGGGCGCTGTAAGCCCCGGACTTTACGTAATTATCATAGTGCATAAGCTTCTGACTCAAGGCAAGTGCCAGTGTAAAGGTGTGCTGGGCTACCATGTCTGTGGAATAATCCCGGACGTTGGTTACTTTAATTCCCCGGGATTTGCAGTAGGCAAGGTCACAGTTGTCATAGCCTGTGGCAAGTTCACAAATCAGCTTGACATTTGGCGCGTCCTTTAAGGTTTCCTCATTCATCGGGGATTTATTGATGATAATAATATCTGCGTCCTTCACACGCTCCCGGATTTCTTCGGTTGTTACCGTATTGCCGTAGCAGGTCACATTGCCAAGCTCCTTCCAGCAGTCTACGGAAATGTCAAGACCGGCAGTGTTGCGTTCTAATGATACAATATTCATATAATGTTTTCCTTTCTTATTCTGTTACTTTCTCATAGATTCCATCCCTATATTACTTCGTTATTTTCGCCATATAGTACTCGTCCAAAAATCCTCCATCCACATCCATGTCAGTAGTTGCACCTTTCTGCTCCTATCATAGCACACTCCCCTGTTTTCTTCCATAAAAATCTCAATACAAAACAAAGTGGACAAGTCCACTTCAGCTCCCTAAATCCCTCACTCATGAGGGACTTGTTCACTTTGCGCGCCGAGCAAATTTTCCTTTCGTGCGAGTGCGCATCAAGTTTTTATTACATAGGAAAGTTCAAAGGACTTTCCTATGTAATAAAAAATCCCATGGTATACACCTGACAAATGTATACCATGGAATTCTGTTTTTTACTGCCACTTTTATTGTAATTTACTCTTTTTCCCTTACAGTGTCAGTCCTGCCTCGATTTCCTCAAAATTCACTTTCTTCACACTGCCATCCTTCATCGCCAGCGTCACTGTACCATACGCCCCGCTCTTTGTGCTGTCCTCATACCGGATATCCGCGATTGGAAACAGTTCTTCTTCCGTGAAATCCTCATGGCTTTCTTTCGTAATCACCTGGGAAATCATCGTGTAAAACTCATAAGAGCCATAATGCTTTTTCTTATCGCCAACTGCGTATACTACGATGGAACATTCCGAATCCGGGTTTGTTCCGCTACTGCGCACCAGCTCCAAAGCGTCCCAGCCGTCATAAATCGTCATGGCAAGCTGTTTTTCCCTGCCACAGGAATCTGTTCCTTTTAAAATAACTGCCCTGGCGTAGCCGCACTCCTTCCGGATTACTTCCGTACCATTGTCCGGAAAACCGTATGCTCCCAGAGTAAACCGCACCGGACGGCGGAACAGACGGTGCTTGTCCACCCGGACAACGCCATACGGCACTGCAAAATCTGCCAGATTAATCGCCTGGGTCCAATGGGCTTCGGCATTTAAAGTATAGTCGAAAAACTGGCGGCGGTATAATACCCCATCCTTTTCCCCATACCAGAAGGTAGCATTGGCAAGGCTCTTATTACCGGAAGTCAAATCTTTTAATACATACTGCTGGGACTCCACGGAACCTGGCTCAAAACTGTCATTATACTGTGCAACCTTTTTCTCCACTCCGTCCTCATCATGTTTAGCAACACTTTCCGCCTTGCATTTCTCCAAATTTTCCGGCTTCGGTGTAGATTCCCATGGATATTTTGTATTAAAACACAGCTTGGAATAATTCCACATACCATGTACATCCCCGGCATTCTTTACTACTTTTCCCGTACGAAGAATCGTCTCTCCGTTGGCATTATGATTAGAAAAGCAAAGTGCCGGACCATTCAACGTGGTTACTTTCACTCCTTTTTCCGGAAGTTTCTCCCAGATACCATTATTCTCCGTTGCCGTCCAGAACGGGTGGTCTGCCGGTAAATGCAGGCACAAAAACGCCTTGCCAAACCAGAATGGGGATTCAGCACAGGAATACCCCTGTACCAGCGGGTCGAACTGACCGTAAAAGCCAAGGGTTGGTACGCCGTTTTCCACCACGTCCTCCCGCCCAAAAAACTGCATCAGGGAACCGGAGCAGATACGTCTGGCAAGCCCTGGGTCCATGGTAGGATTCTTCAAAAAGAAATTGCCGTCAAAGGCACTGGTAGCGGCATTGCGGTAAATGTTGCTCCTGCCCCACATATTCGTAAATCCGTCTTTGTCAAAAAAGTCAGCATAGGTTTCCATCAGACGGTTCGACTGCTCTTCAAACCTCTCAGCCAGCTCCGGTTCATTTTCATAACCATACCAGAGATTCCATAGAGGACTATATACGTTAAACGCCCAGCAGGAATAATAATCAAAAGAATGTCCGTCCCGATACCATCCTTCCCCAACGGAGTAGGCAAGGATTGCCTGGGCGTGGTCCAGCATAATCTCACGGTCAATTGGATATCCTTCCATATGCAGAAATGCCAGGTCTAACATATTAAACAGGCGCCAGTTCTGCGGAACCGTGCTGTTATGGGCAAAATTAGAAAGAAACGCTGCGATACGGTCCTTTTCTTCCTTTGTGTAAGTGTCCCACAGTTCTTCTTTACAAATCCACAGACAGATAACAAGCGCACAGGTTTCCACTGTCTGCTGGAAACAGCGGAAACGGTCTCCGCCTCCGGTCATCTCCCACAACTCATCATAAGTACCAACGTAAATCGGATCTCCTTTGGTACAACTGCGCAGTACCTGGTTCTTATAATAATCTTTCAGTTTATAACCACAGACCGTCAGTTCCGGATTTTCATGAATCAGTGGAGCCGCAATAAAAAAGGTTCTGGTCAGACCTTCGAATTTTTCTGCCTTGCGCTGTGCCTCCTGATCCGCCTCCGGATGATCCAGATGGGGATACGTAATCTTTGTTTCCTTTCTCGGCATAACTACCGGATCCTCAAAACTGGCAATATTCCGGAATACACCTTCCATCAAATATTCTCCGGCTTCCAGCCAGCTCTGTCGGGTCAGTCCGGTATATGGACTTACTGTAAAATCTAATGTTTTTGGTACAAACTTCATAATATCCTCCATTCCGGAAACTTCTTTTTCCGTATACCTCTCTATTGTAATGGACACTGTCCGCTTCCGCCACTGCTGATTTCATAAAATACTAACCAAAAATACAGGAACCACTGCCATTCCTTTCAAAAAAGGTTATGCACATAACCTTTGACCTCCACACAGAATTTGTATAAAATAGAACCAAAAGCAACAACGAAGATACTTTCAGTCCCAGGAGGATACAACTGTTATGGAAGAACAACGTGTACGAATTTGTGATATTGCTGAAGAACTTGGATTAAGTACTGCTACTGTTTCCAACGTCATTCACGGAAAAACAAAAAAAATTTCTGATGAAACAGTCACCCGTGTTATGAAACTATTGGAGGAACGCCAGTATATTCCAGGCATTGCCGGAATTCTTCTGGCGCAGAATTCCTCAAGAATCCTGGGTGTCTTTGTAAATGACCACGAAAAATACGAAGGACATACCCTGGAAGATTTTTTCATATCCTCTTCTCTTAATTATCTTTCTACGGAAATTGAACGCAGTGGTCAGTTTATGATGGTAAAAAAAGCAAAATGCGCCGAAGATATTATTACATTTGCTTCGATGTGGAATATGGACGGAATCGTAGTCATCGGTTTCTGCAGCCAGGACTATATTTATCTGCGCAACCATATGCGGATTCCTTTTGTCGTTTACGATGGTTTCTGCAAAAATCCAGAAAGGATTTTGAATATCACCATTGATAATTTTGATGGCGGATTTCAGATTGGACAACATTTTAAGGAACTTGGGCATAACAATGCACTCTGCATCTCAGACAATGAAATTGGTGTTGACCAGGAACGCTTCCATGGATTCCAGGAAGGATTTTTTCCCGGAACTGCCTCTTTTCTAAAGATTCCGATGCAAAAAGAACGACGCTGGCAGTTTTATCAGCAGTCCTTTGATCTTCTCAAACAGGTAACGGCAATTTTTGCTGTTTCTGATTATTATGCCATTGATATGATGTGTTTTCTCAAGGAACACGGAATGTCCGTTCCTGAGGATATTTCCATTGCGGGTTTTGATGATATTCCTATGTGTCAGATGGTAAGTCCTGCCCTCACCACCATCAAACAGGATGGCGCTTTACGTGCCAGGCTGGCAATTGAAAAGCTGCGGGAATTAAAAGAACAGAAAGAGATTGAAACAGAAATTACACTGCCCGTTTCCCTGGTGGTGCGGAAAAGCACAGGAAAATACCAGCGTTTCCCTTTCTAAAGAAGCACTGATTAATTTATTATTTGTGCAACCTGCACAAATACAACCTCCGAAGTTTGTTTCAGGTTATATACTTAACCTTTGAAATGCCGTAAACCGGGTGCTAGAATAAAGGCATCAAAAGTTACCAGTCATACAGGTAACCGTACAAACGCAGGAGGTTTCTTATGGAAAAAAATAAAAGCTTTTTTAAAACAGTCTGTGCTCTTGCTGTTCCGGTCACTCTGCAGTCCATGTTCCAGTCTTCTTTCAGCATTGTTGACCAGATTATGATTGGGCAGTTAGGCAGCGTCAGCGTGGCCGGTGTCGGACTGGCAGGAAAATTTTCCTCCATTTATTCTGTTATTGTATCTGCCATTGGTGCTGTTGCAGGAATTATGATTTCACAGTATCTGGGACAGAACAACAAAAAAGAAGTCCGGCGGAGTTTCTGTACAAACCTGATGCTTGGTGGAGGGATTGCTGCTATTTTTACCATTCTCTGTATCCTGTTCTCACAACAGATCATGGGACTCTACACAAAAGATCTGGCAACACAGTGGGAAGGTGCCGGCTACCTGACACTTATTGCCGCCACGTTTCTTCCCATCTCCGGTACAACCCTGCTTTCCACCCTGTTCCGCTGTACGGAAAAGCCACAACTGCCTTTATACGCAAGCATTGTCTCTGCTGTACTGAATACCGGACTGAATTATATTCTTATTTTTGGCAAACTGGGTTGTGCACCCATGGGTGCACAAGGGGCCGCTATTGCCACCGTCATTTCACAGTGGGTAAATTTCCTTCTGATGATTTTGATGCTGGTCCGGAATCCTTCTGCCCTGGCAAAGCCAGAAGACCCTGCTTCCATTTCTATAAAAAACAACTGGAAACAGTATCTTTCCATGCTTCTCCCGATTCTCGTGTGTGAAGTTGTCTGGAGTCTTGGTGAAAATGTATATGCGGCCATTTATGGCCATATGGGAACGGATGCCAGTGCTGCCATGACTTTAATCAATCCGATACAGGGTCTGGTAATCGGTGCCCTTTGCGGTCTGTCCCAGGCCGCCAGTGTTATTATTGGTAAACAGCTTGGAACCGGAGCATACGAAGAAAGCTATACGTCAGCCAGGAAATTAATTTTTTATGGTGCTGCGGGAGCCTCCATACTCTCTGTCATCGTAATTCTTACCAGCACCTTCTATGTAGAAATATACCAGGTAGAGGATATTGTAAAAGACTTAACCCGTCAGATTCTGGTGGCCTATGCCCTGGTGGCACCGTTTAAAGTACTGAATATGATTCTTGGCGGCGGCATTATCCGAAGCGGTGGACGGACAAAATACGTCATGTTCATTGACATGACTGGCACGTGGTGCTTTGGTGTTCCTCTGGGACTTCTGGCAGCTTTTGTCCTGAAACTTTCCATCCCTTATGTATATTTCATACTATCCCTGGAAGAGTGCATCCGTTTTGGCATATCTCTGGTTGTGTTCCACCGAAAAAAATGGATGAACCGGCTGGTTTCCTCTTCTAGTTAAAGCAGCAGATACGTTCCTCTTTTAGTTAAAGCGGCAGGCATGTCCAACCAGCGTGTCTGCCGCAATTTCATTTACTGTTTTTTCTGCCAGTATGCCATTCCTCCAAGCACTGCCGCCAGAAGCAGCACCGAGCTGCCCAGCGTAATCCATGGATTTCTTACAAATCCGGCAATCAGATAACCTGCGAAGCATACGGCAGCCACTAACGTTGCATACGGAATCTGCGTTTCCACATGACGGATATGTCCGCACTTTGCACCTGCTGAAGAAAGGATCGTTGTATCCGAGATTGGCGAACAATGGTCCCCGTATACCGAACCTGCCAGGGTTGCACCCAGGGTCGGAATCAGCACTTCTGCTCCCTCTGTACCAGCACAGATCATGGTAACAATCGGTATCAGAATACCAAAGGTTCCCCATGCTGTTCCCATGGAAAAAGAAAGAAACGATGCTACCACAAAAACCAGTGCCGGCAGTAAACTTAAGAAAATACCTGAACCACCCAGTACTCCGCCGGAAATCTTAACAGACTCATTGACACTCTTTACCAGACCACTGACAAATTCCCCTGTACCAATCATTTCCCGGCACACACCACTTAGGGACCAGGCAAGCGCCAGAATCATTACAGCGGAAACCATCAGCTTTACCCCTGCGGTAATCCCGCCCATGAACTCATGAAACGTTACCAGTTTTCTTGGAATGTACATGATCAGGGCAACGAACAGTGCTGCAAGGGCACCCAGGGTCAGACCGGCGGTTGGATTCTCACCAATGGCAGTGGCAAAATCCGTTGTCCCTTGAAAAAACCCACCCACATAAGCCATGCCAAGAATGGAACATACAATCAATGCCACAATCGGCACAAGCAGGTCATATACCTTTCCCTTGTCAGAAATTTTAATTCCGTCCAGCTCTTTTTCCTCTTCTTCTGTACCATATTCCTGCTCTTTTGCAGTCTCCACTGCTTTTTTCATCTTTCCAAAATCAAAATCTGTCACACAAACTACTGCTACCATAAGAAGTGTAAGCAGGGCATACAGATTATACGGAATGGTCTGTATAAATGCACTTAAACCGCCTTCACCGCCTACCTCGGAAGCAACCGCCACCGCCCAGCTGGAAATCGGTGCAATAATACATACAGGTGCCGCCGTGGAATCTATAATGTACGCCAGCTTTTCCCTTGCCACCTTATGCTTGTCCGTAATCGGCCGCATAACCGTACCAACCGTCAGACAGTTAAAATAATCATCAATAAAGATCAGGGCACCCAGCAGCGCTGTTGCAATTTTCGCACTGCGCCTGCTTTTTAACTTTCCGCTGGCCCACTGTCCATATGCCCTGGAACCTCCCGCCATGGTTACAATGACAACTACGGAACCAAGCAGGGACAGGTACAGAATCATGTAGCCATTGTCACCAATTTTGTACGCCAACATATCCAGTACCAGGCAAACTGCTTCCAGCATGGAACGTCCGGTTTTCAGACAGTAAATCAGCATACCGGAAAAAACTCCGGCAAACAAAGACGAATACACCTCCTTCGTCTTTAACGCCAGAATAATGGCAATCAGCGGCGGCAGAATGGACAGCCAGCCCGCCTCAATCAGTTCTACTTCCATGTATGTCTTTCTCCTTTCCTTAATACCGTTCAGCTCTTCTGTATCATCTTTTTATAAAAATCAACTCCCAAAGGCAGTGCCCCCTGATAGATATTCTCATTCCGCCCATGTATGCTCTGATACTGCTGACCACTGATGTATAGTGGTGCAAACCGCAGACAATGGTCACAGATTTCCGTATAATATCTGGCATCCGTACTGCCTGTCATGACATAGGGACAGATTCCTATGCCCGGATATATTTCTGCCGCCACTTCCTCCAGCCGCCGGAATGGTGCTGCCTTCTCCTCTACAACCGGGCAGGACTCATTGGCATAAATCACTTCGGTTTCCAGATCAAATTTCTCTGCCAGTTTCGTAATCACTGCAATACTTTCTTGCTTGTCCTGATGGGGAATAAACCGCATATTGGCAGTTACATACGCTTCCTGTGGAAACACATTCAGTCCATCTGCTCCCTTTGCCATGGTAAAACCAATCGTAGTCCGCAGCATGGCTCCTGCCGCCGCACTGACCAAAGGCAGAATCCTTTTCAGCAGCGGACCAGACAACCAGAAATTTGCAAATATCAGCTTCATTCCAAAACTCATATTCGGTGCCATGCGCCGGAACATTTCCACCGTAGGTGCATTAAATTCCGCCCGGAACGGATTATGCCGTTCCACCTCTGCCATAAATTTTCCCAGACGGACCAATGGTGAATTTCTGAAAGGAACACTGGCATGGCCGCCACTACTTTTTGCAGTAAATTTCAAATCACCGTATCCCTTTTCCAGCACACCAACCATGCCGTACATTCCATTGACACCTGCCACCGGATGTTCCAGAATCATACCGCCTTCATCCAGCACCATGCCAAGCCGGACTCCCTGTTCCTTTAAATACTGTACCGTGGCCGGAGCTCCTTCCCCGCTCCATTCCTCGGTACAGCTGCTGGCAAGATACACATCACAGTCCGGTTCACAGCCTTCCGCTATCAGTTCCTCCACCGCAGTCAGCAGACAGAACAGACTGGCTTTCGTATCTACCGTACCTCGTCCCCAGACACGTCCTTCCGCATCGATATCCCCGGAAAAAGGAGGATGCTCCCATATACCATCTGCCTCTACAACATCATGGTGGCTCATCAAAAGAACCGGCTCGTGCTTTCCCTTTCCTTTCCAGCGAAACAAAAGACTCCCATGAAACACATGCTTTTCACAGGTGCTGTGGAGCAGCGGGAACATCTCTGCCAGAATCTCATGAAATTCCAGAAATTTTGTCCGGTCCGGGTCAAACCGGCTGGATACGGTCTCTTTCTGTACCAGACGGGACAGCTGTTTTCCATATTCTGTGGCACGCTCACTCTGGTCCATGGGCACAACCGCATACTTTGCCGCTGTTGGTCTTAATAATAAAGCCCGCACCAGTGCTGTCAGCATAAGTGCCGCCAGTACTAACAATACCATTCCGGCAGAGTTTATCACAACTTCCATGGTTCCCCTCCTGTCTTCCTGTCTTTTTCTTTGTTAGTTTAGCACATTTCTCTCCTCTTATAAATAGGGTTAATAAAAAACATCACTAAAAAAATTATTTCCCTGAAAAAAAAATATTGCCATGGCAAAAAAAATGTGGTACTCTTTTTCTGTCAGAAAAACTTGGCTGATGAACGCATTGCTTCAAACAGCCAAAATCAACCTATTAAACAGGCAAAAAGCGAGGTAAATAGCCATGAAGAAGATTTATGAAGGAAAGACAAAGGACGTATTTGAACTTGAGAACGGTAACGTAATGTTAAAGTTCAAGGATGACTGTACCGGCAAAGACGGCGTATTTGATCCAGGTGAAAACGCTGTTGGTTTAACTATCGAAGGTATCGGTAAGGCAAACTTAATCACATCCGTTCACTACTTCGAATTATTAAAGAAGGCTGGCATCAAGACTCACTATGTTGATGCTAACTTAGAAGATGCTACTATGGAAGTTCTTCCTGCTACAGTTTTCGGCCATGGTCTTGAAGTTATCTGCCGTCTTGTTGCTACAGGAAGCTTCATCCGCAGATACGGTGAATATATTGAAGATGGCACAGTTTTAGAAGGTGGTTATGTAGAGTGTACCTTCAAGAACGATGCCAAGGGTGACCCACTTGTTACAAGTGAAGGTCTTGCCGCACTGGGCGTTATGTCTGAGGAAATGTTCGCAAGCATGAAGGAACAGACTTTAAAGATTACAAAGATTGTTGCTGATGATTTAAAGAGCATTGGTCTTGACCTCTGGGATATCAAGTTCGAGTTCGGTTATAACAACAACGAAGTTATCCTGATTGATGAAATTGCTTCCGGTAACATGAGAGTGTACAAGGATGGCAAGATTGTTGATCCGGTAGAACTGACAAAGCTGATTAATAACAGATAATTTTTTACTTACATAACTTTACAAAAATAAGACCCGGTGCTTGGTGCCGGGTCTTATTTTTGACATAAGCTTCTGACAGTGTATCTAAGGAAGCACTGATTAATTCACTGCTTCCTTAGAAGCCTCCGGCGGATCGCACGAATTTGCAGTAGAAATTGCAGCTTCGCTGCGCAAATTCGGCGAGGAAAACGCTTTAATCAGCGTTTCCCTTAGTTTCCGCACACTACCTTAATAGCTTCCATTAAACGTTCCTGCTTAAACGGTTTTACAATAAACTGCTGTGCGCCCAGTTCTACTGCCTTTGCCACCATTGCCTGCTGTCCCATGGCGGTGCACATAACCACTCTTGCATTCGGGTCCATTTCTTTAATGAGGCGCAGTGCCTCCAGACCGTCCATATCCGGCATGGTAATGTCCATTAAAATCACATCCGGTTTTACCTGCGAATATCTTTCTACTGCTTCTTTTCCGTTGGCAGCTTCTCCTGCCACGGTATGTCCCTCAGCCTCCAGCATCTGCTTGATGGATGCACGCATAAACAAAGTGTCGTCTACGATTAATACTGATGCCATTGTTTTATCCTCCTGTTTCTTTCTGGTACATTGCATTCGAAACAGCCACATTCTGTTGTGACTGCTTCGAATACAATGTACTCACTACTTATCTAGGATATATTATATGACATTTTTGGAAAAAAGGCAAGAACCTGTCAGATAATCTAATACACTCTTAAAAAAAATCTAATAAGTTTTTAAACAAAAACAGGGAATCCGGCAATACATTTCCAGGACTCCCTGTTTCGTATTCTTATTTCTTCTTTTTCTTAATCATGACTGCTGTCGCAAGTCCAAGTACTGCTACTGCACCTGCCACGCCAGCCACAACACCTCCGGAAATACCACTTCTGGCATTGCCATCCTGGCACAGTACCATTGCAGAAACAGGTGCTACGGTTACTTTGCCCTTTACGGTTCCAAGCACTTCTGTGCCTGCTTTCTCACCGTTAATATAAATATTCCACCTGCCTTCCGGAAGTTCGATTTCGGTTTCCGTATTGTTGGCATTGAACACCACAAACAGATTGTCTGCAGTCTCACCATTTACACCACCATTAATCTTAAATGCCATCACATTATCATCCAGACCGGTCATGGTAACAATGTTTGTTTTTACCTCCTCTGCCGTGGTCATACGCAGAGCGCCATGTGCCTTACGGAATGCAATCAGACCCTTATAGTAATCAAATACCTTCTGGTACTCCTCTTTACTTAACGTATTCCATTTAATGCTGTTGGTTGCATCCGAAGAAGAATAGCTGTTTTCATCAAACGTACCATCTGCCTTTGGCTTGGTACGAAGCATTTCCTCACCGGCCTGCATAAACGGAACGCCCTGGGAAGTCATGTAAAATGCAGCTGCCAGATTGTTCATCTTAATCTGGTCTTCCCTGGACGCATCCGGGGTAGAATTTACGATACGGTCAAAAAGTGTCATATTATCATGGCAGGAAGCATAATTCACTGCCTGGGATGGTGTATTGCACCACGGCACAGCCAGACCAATAAAACAGTATTCCAGTACGGTTTCCTTACCGCTGGCACCGCTGATATAACCGGTTTCCGTATTATTGAACACACTGCCCTTTAAACCATCACGAATCGTATCGCTGAAATAAGCAAAGCCCGGAGTTTCCTCGGAATTCACCTGGGTTGCCATCTTGTACCCATCCTTGGTTACATTGGTGCTCATTGTCCAGCCTTCGCCATAGAACACCACATTCGGATGGGTCTTGTGAACTTCTTCCACAACCGCATTAATTGTTTCAGTATCAATCAGACCTACCAGGTCAAAGCGGAATCCGTCAATGTGATACTCGTCTGCCCAGTATTTCACAGAATCCACAATATACTTCTTTACCATGGAACGTTCAGAAGCGGTATCATTGCCACAGCCGGAACCATTGGAATATGTTCCATTTTCATCAATACGTGTGAAATACTGTGGTACAATTTTATTAAAGCAGAATTCTCCCGCATTATAAACGTGATTGTAAACAACATCCATGATAACGCTGAGTCCGTTGTCATGCATGGACTTTACCATCTGCTTAAATTCCTTCACTCTCACTTCACCGTTGTAAGGGTCCGTAGAATAGGAGCCTTCTGGAACATTATAGTTTACCGGGTCATAACCCCAGTTAAACTGAGGCACATCCAGTCTGCTTTCATCTACCGAGCCAAAGTCATACACCGGAAGCAGGTGGACATGGGTCACACCAAGCTCCTTGATATGGTCAATGCCGGTAGAAATACCTTCTTTATTCTTTGTGCCGGTTTCTGTCAGACCCAGGTACTTGCCCTTATTGGTAATCCCGGCACTGGTATGGCTGGAAAGGTCACGTACATGCAGTTCATAAATTATGGCATCCGTAAAATTCTTTCCTGCATTCGGATCCGTATCCTTTTCCCATCCTTCCGGATTTGTGGAAGCAAGGTCAATGACCATGGCACGCTTTCCGTTGACACCTGTTGTTCTGGCGTATGGGTCACATGCCTCATTCTGTGTTTCACCAATCGTTACAAAGTAAGTATAGTATGTACCGTTTAAATCACCGGACTTTTCTGCCACCCAGGTGCCGTTTACATCTGCCGTCATGCTCAGTTCTTCGATTAAGTCATCTGTTCCTTCTGTACCGCTCTCATATAATCTGACGGTCACAGCATCAGCCGTAGGAGCCCATACACGGAAAGTCGTCTTCTCCCTGGTATAGGCTGCTCCTAAATCATTTCCTGTGTAGGTGTACTGCTCTTCAAATTTTTCAGTAGAAAAAATAATAGGCATCACAATCTTATACTCCGTTCCATCACAAATTACTGTATAGTTTCTGGCTGCATTCAGTTCTTCCGCTACTATGAGGTGGTAGGCATTGCCCGCTTCTGCCTTTACCTCCGTAACCGTTACCTCTCCATCCGGTCCATTTACCTTAAAGTAACTCATCAGGTCGCCCTCAATCGTACCGGTAAACTGGGTGATAATCGTCTTTTCCCCATCATAACGGGCACCGGACAGCTTCACACCTGTCACTGCGTCTTCCCCATATTCTTTGGTGTAGCCTTTGACACCGGACTCTACATAAATATGCACTGTGCCGGAAATCATTTCCGCAATGTCAATAAACTGGTCTTCATTTACATCTTTCGTCCAGTCAGCGGTGCGGACAATAAATCCGACACTGGTCGTTCCCGGTGTGACATTCATGGTCGCCACCATTTCCCCGTTTTCCTCAGCAAATGGATAGGCCCCGCCATCCCTGCCGGATTCCCACATCCAGACATCCCAGCCGTCATAGCTGCCGTCCTCCCTGTGGTAATGAAGCTTCAGAACCAGTTCCTCTGCGGCCTCTGCCGTTAGCATGCTTCCCATAGGAAGACAGGATAACAGCATTACAAGAACCGCCAGGAAAGCCATGATACGTTTCTTCATGTTTGTTTACCCCTCTCTTGTGGTTTTCTTTTTCATGATTCTTATTATACATATATTTTGGAGAATTTCAATAGAAATTTTCGAATTTTTTCGAATATTTTTGTGCGAGTTGCTATTATATTATTGCGACAAATTTTCAAAAATCAGGATTGCTTTCATTACAAAAAAGTTTTATAATGGATTTGTGATACAATTTTCTTATGAAGCAGAAAATTGACCTTTCAAAACACAAATAAAACAGAATTTTCCCTCTGCCAGGTTACTGTGCCGTGTGGAACTTTCGGAAAAGGGGTTTATTATGGGACGTTTAGATGGAAAAGTAGCAATTGTAACAGGTGGTAACTCCGGTGTAGGTGCCGCAACTGCAGTTCTTATGGCAAAAGAAGGTGCCAAGGTTGTCATCAGTGCCCGCCGTGAGGCTCCATTATTAGAAGTAGCAGAAAAAATCAAGGCAGCAGGTGGCGAGGTACTCACCGTTGTTACTGATATTTCCAAGCCGGAGGACGCTAAGAATCTCGTTGCAAAGACGGTGGAAGCTTTTGGCAAGGTGGATGTGCTTGTCAACAACGCAGGCGTGCTGGAAGAAGGATTAAAGCCTATCGACCGTGTTCTGGACGCTGATATGGATAAGATTATTGATACCAATACCAAGGGAACCATGTACTGCATGCGTGAAGCTGCGGAAGAAATGAAGAAACTGGAAACTGCCTGCTCTATCATCAATGTGGCTTCCGTTGCCGGTGTTATGGGCTGCGGTGGTGCTGCTTATGTCGCTTCCAAGGCTGCCATTGTCGGTGTAACCCGTCATACAGCCCTCCGTTTTGCAGGCACAAACATCCGTTGTAACGCAATTTGTCCTGGTTCCATCGTGACTCCGATGGTAGCTAATATGAAGCCGGAAAACTGTGATCCGGATATGTTTGGCCAGATGATGAAGCACAATGATTTGCGTGTACCGATTTGTATGCCGGAGGATGTAGCAAACATTATTCTCTTCTTTGCCAGCGATGAATCCCGTGCAATTACCGGTCAGGCAATTGTTTCTGATTTCGGAAGCACACTGTAATAAAACCATGCCATACCGGATATGTTCCGGTGTAACCAGAGGATGAGAACAACCAAAGAAACAGAAGGCTGCAGAGGGTTCCATAACCATTAATTCTCTGTAATCTTCTGTTTCTCTTTGTGCAACTTGCACACATTCCACCCTGCGCAGAAATACTTTTTCGCTTTACTACAAAAAAATGTCATTTTTGGCAAAAAAAATCTTGCGTCATAAAGCAGTTCCATGTATAATGTTACTGTATTTTTTGTATAAACAGAACAAAGAATATGGTAGGAAGCAATGTGGAAAACTTGTTTTCCAACATTGATTCATTCCATATTGTTCGGGCGCCCGCCCGGACAGTTTGGAAATCCGGAGGATTTTCAAACTTGTTCTGTTCCCATACACCAAATATAATCTTAAAAAGAATGAAGGTATAACAATGGAAAGAAAAGTCGGTACTATTTCAAGAGGAATCCGTGGACCAATTATCAGAGAAGGTGATAACCTCGTTGATATCGCTGTTACCTGCGTATTAGAGGCAGCAGAAAGCGAAGGCTTCTCCTTAAGAGACCGGGACGTTATCGCCCTGACCGAGTCCATCGTAGCCAGAGCACAGGGAAACTACGCTTCCGTAGAAGATATTGCTGCGGACGTAAAGGCAAAATTAGGCGGTGGCACCATCGGTGTTATTTTCCCAATTTTATCCCGTAACCGTTTTGCTATCTGCTTAAAGGGTATTGCTATGGGTGCAAAGAAGGTAGTATTAATGTTAAGCTACCCAAGCGACGAAGTAGGTAATGCACTCTTAACTTACGACCAGTTAGATGAGGCTGGCATCAATCCTTACTCCGACGTTTTAACATTGGAAAAATATAGAGAACTGTTCGGTGAGAACGTGCATGAGTTCACCGGCGTGGACTATGTGGAATACTACTCCAATATTATCCGCGAAGCCGGAGCAGAGGTTGAGGTTATTTTTGCCAACAACCCAAGAACCATCTTAAACTACACAGACTGCATTATTAACTGTGACATTCATACCAGACAGAGAACCAAACGCATTCTCCGTGAGAACGGTGCCAAGGTTGTCTGCGGTCTGGACGATATTCTGACTGCTTCCGTAAACGGCAGCGGCTTCAATGCAAAGTACGGTCTGCTGGGTTCCAACAAGTCCACCGAGGACAAGATTAAGCTGTTCCCACAGGAGTGCCAGGACTTAGTAGAGGATATTCAGGCAGAAATCTTAAACAAGACCGGAAAGCACGTAGAAGTTATGGTTTACGGTGATGGCGCATTCAAGGACCCACAGGGTAAAATCTGGGAATTAGCGGACCCGGTTGTTTCCCCGGCGTTCACCAGCGGTCTGATTGGTACTCCAAACGAGTTAAAGTTAAAGTACCTCGCTGACAATGATTTCAAGAACTTAAGCGGTGCAGAATTAAAGGAGGCTATCTCCAAGAGCATTAAAGAAAAGGACAAGAACTTAGTGGGCAACATGGCTTCCCAGGGTACTACTCCAAGACAGCTGACCGACCTGATTGGTTCTTTATGTGACTTAACCAGCGGCTCCGGCGATAAGGGTACACCAATCATCCTGATTCAGGGATATTTTGATAACTTTACAGACTAAGCATTACTGTTCCAAAAGTAAAAAATCGAGCAGGAGCCGGATTGTGTGCTTGCACACAACCCGGCTCCTTTATTTTTGCTTTTACAACACCATATCCATAATCACCATCAGCGTAAATCCCACCAGCAGGGAATAGGTCGAGCTTCTCTCATACCCATGGCTGTGTGTCTCCGGAATCATCTCATCACTGATAATATACAGCATGGTTCCTCCGGCAAACGCCAGCGCAAAGGGCAGAATCGCTGATGAAAGGTTTGCCACAAAAAATCCGAGCAGCGTTCCTGCAACTTCAATAAACCCTGTGGCTGCTGCCAGTAAAAAGGCTCTGCTGCGGCTGACCCCGGACATCACAAGGGGCGAAACGGTCACAATACCTTCCGGTACATTCTGCAGGGCAATACCCACTGCCACAGTAATTGCCGCACTGACATCCTCATTACCAAAACTGACACCAGCCGCCATTCCCTCCGGCAGATTGTGAATTGCCACCGCCATAACGAACAACAGCGCCCGGCTTAAATTTTTATTGTTGGCATGTTCTTCTCCGTCCGTTCCGGTCAGCTTGTGCAGGTGCGGTGTCACCGTATCCATAAAATTTAAGAACAGCGCACCCATAAAAATGCCAAGTACCGGAATGAGCAGCTTCCAGCCGCTTACCAGTTCAAATGCAGGGGCAATCAGCCCGTTCACCGCTGCCGCTAACATTATTCCGGCAGCAAAGCTTAAAATCATATCATTTACTTTATGGGAAACGTTTTTTACACAAAAGCCGATGGCCGCTCCGATGATGGTGGCACCACCGATGCCAAGGGCTGTTAATACTACCATTTGCATAACACTTACCTCCTGTCCATAGAAAACCTGTTCAGTATTACTATAATCCACACCTCTGCTTTTTACAATTGGTAATTGTATACACTACTGCTTATTTTTTCTCATTTATTTGTTTTGTAATTACAGCTTCACCACCGTATATCCATGCCCTACAGCCTTTAAAAACGTTCCAAACACATCCGCTACCTTTAATTTCAGGCTTGACGTATTAATGCACGGATGGCAGCCGAAATACTCTGCCGCAAGCACATCCTCATCCACCAGCAAAGTCACCTTATTTTCCTTGTCATTCATCAGTCCCAGCACACTGACCGAGCCCGGCGTAATGTCCAGAAACTGCTCCATGTATTCTGCCGGGGCAAAGGACAGTCTGGCACTGTTAATCTGCTTGGAAATATCCTTTGTCAGAAACTTCTTGTCCTCCCGAATCATCAGCAGGTAAAACTTTGTTTTCTGGGTATTACACAAGAATAAATTTTTGCAGATGACTGCCGGTGCAAGAACCTTATCAATGGCAGCACAGGCCTCCATGGTATCTGCTTCCTCATGGTCTACCCTTTCATATGCAATTCCCAGGGAATCCAGCAGGTCATACGTACGGATTTCCTTTGTAAGACGGCCTTCCGTGGTGCCCGGGCGGCCTTTGACTAATGTTAATTCCATCTTGTTTCCTTCCCTGAATTATGTTATTTTCGTATCCCTATTTTAATATGTTGTTTTCTTCCTGTCAATAAAACGAAAAGCGGGATACCTTTTTCACGAAAGCATCCCACTTTTCCAACTTTTATAATTCCCGGAAAACGGTCGCATATGGTGGGAGGGTAACCACCACATCTCCGTTCTCTGTGGAAACTGTTGTTGTCTGTTCTTCACCGCTGTTGTTAATCACAACCAGCTTTTTACTTACCGGATAGTATGCACATTCCGTATTAAAATTATCCGTCATATAAAGACCGGTAATGCCCTCACCGCCGGCATAGCGAATCAACTGGTACAGCATACGGGTGTTTACTAAATCCAAATCAAAGGACGCCAGGTAAATGCCCTTTCCTTTGCCAAATTCATTTATCGTAACCACCGGCTGGCCATCTGCTTCCAGCAGCACCTTTGCCCTGCCATCTGTAAGGTAACGGTTCGGTTTTGCAGCCACATGGGCCCCTGCCGGAAGAATCTGTTCTTCGTCCGCTGCAGTAAACTGCCATCTGCCATGGCACACTCTTGCTCCGGTATCCTCGTCAATGCCAAGCACATGAGCCATACGGAAATAATGGTCATAGCCTGTCACTGCAGAAGGCTCATTGACACCAAGGAAAGTTCCGCCTTCATATACCCACTTCGTCAGAATTGTGACCAGTGCATCATCTTTCCATGCGTCACCACCGCTCCATGCACTTCCAGCATACCCTGCATTGATGACAACATCCACATCCTTAAGCGCACCATTCTTCACATCTTCAAAGGAAATAAACTTCACATCCACCGGAAGACCCGACAGTGCTTCATTAATGTGAATCAGGTCATGCATATAAGTTTCGTGGAAATGTCCGGACAGCGTCCAGGAACGAAGTCTGCCCCAGTGATGGAGCACTGCCACCTTTGTTTTAATTTCATATGGTTTTCCTGCATCGTGGAAAGAACGAATCATACGGAACTCGTCCGTCAGCTCCTCAATATAATCGCAGAACTCCGGATATGGCTCTACTAAATGCAGATAACCACCAAGCCCAAGACGGTCAATCTTTACACGGAGCATGGCACGTCTGACACTGTTCCAGTACTTCTTGGCATCCAGAGTCGGGTCACCGCCCTCGGAGAAGGTCGGCGCACCGCCAAGCCCTACCGGGAATAAATATGGATGGAGTCTCAGCTCATGTGCCGGCACATCCACACCGGCACAAAGGCGTACCTCATAACCACTAAACACGCACTTAATCAGACCATCGAAGCCAAACTCGTTAAATTTTCCATTATAAGGTTCCACACCAACCCAGCTGTCGTCATAGAACACATACGCTTTCTTACCGTACTCATGCACAATAGCAATCAGTTCTTTTCCAACTTCGATGACAAATTTATTGATAAATTCCATCCAGTCTGCCTTCTGCTTATTTCCCGGCATATGGGTGACATGCAGATCTCCCTTGTTAATAAAATCCTCTGCACGCATGGAATAACCATATTCTTTCTTAAATTCTTCCAGTGCCCGGTCACTGACCGTGTAATCGTAAGAACCCCAGTCCGAAAACAAATGACGGTTCTTTTCACTGCTGCCCCAGATCCAGACAAAATTATAGAACAGGGACGTAAAACGGACTACTGTCGTATCCGGGTGGGTTTCACACCAGTTTCTCATCCACTTTACCAGATACTCCCGCACCTCCGGATATCTCGGATCAATCTGCATGAGATGTTCTTTTTCCCAATTGTTTGTTGTATGATTGTACATGGAAATTTCTTCCCAGATACGATAGGCCAAAAAGCTTACGGTGTATTTATGGAAAGGCACTGCCTTCACCGTAACCACTCCTTCTTCCGGATCATATACCCAGTCTTCGGTGCTGACCAGTTCGTTGGTGGTCCGGTCATACACCTCCCAGTATGGAAACGCCGCCATACTGTCGTTCACTTTAAACTGCTCCGCAAAAAAACTTTCCATCAGGTTAATTTCCACAAACTCTTCCGTAGCCACCCGGGCAGGTGTGCAGAGGAAGGTCTGCTGTAATTTATCTAAATTCTGTTTCGCCCACTCATTATGGTCACGGATAATACAAATCGTGGAATAAATTCCATAACCAGACTTGGTAATTTCCTCCGATAATACCGTCCCATCACTGTCACGAATGACGTCTGCGCCCCACTTTTCCGCCATCTGAAGCGTCAATGCTTCATATCCGGATTCCCCCGGCAGGGTAAAACCACCCTTCTGCTTTGACATCGTTCATCCTCCTCGCTATAGTTTCATCGCCCGGCAGAAATTCACTGCCCATCCTCTTGTTATTCCTGTTTTTAGTACGGCACCATCTTCTTCCGAAATCAGTCCCAGGGCATACGCCGCCCGTACATACGGACGTGCAAACTCCCGGCACTGTCCATCCAGCGGACAAGGCTGTTCTTTGGGAAGATTTTTTCTGCTCTTACAACCGTTCATGGCAAACACCAGAAATTCTTCCATGGTAACCGGACTTAATGGCTCAAAGTATCCATTTACTACCAGATTCGGGTCAATCAGTCCATTCTGGTAGGCACATTCTACCGTACCTGCATACCATTCATGTCCCACCACATCGGTAAACATGTCATTATATACGTTGGTCGGGAAAAACCGCGCCGTTTTGATTAACATATCCAGCACTGCCACCCGGTCTGCGGCTGCTTCCAGACGGTCCACCTCTGCCAGAAGTTCTCCCGGCGGGGTTGGATTTTCAATTCCGGCATAAACCTTTGGCTTTTCCGGAAGAATAATTTCTTCTGCAGGAGTCCATATGCCAAACCCATCTGTCAATGCCTCTGCCAGCTGGTGGTATGCGCTTTCCGTACTTTCCTTCAACACCCGCTTCAGTTCTTTTACAAGAAAACCCGCCATTTGGTAGGCTCCGTAATCGTTGCTGTGGGTAAAATCTTTTGGAAAAAAATATTGTTTTGATTCCTCCAGACCATGTTCTAAAATAAATTCCCTGCTTAACTTATGTAAATCTGCCACCGGAGTTCCGGTTGCCTTTCCTGCCTCTACACAGACTTCAGCATATTCCTCCAGCAGATCATTATATGTCCCATCATTCCCTTTCCAGGAATTTCTTGCCACCGGAGTAACTAACACCGGATAACCATGCCGGTTTCTGCAGTCTGTAATATAGTTGAGCAGATTTGCCCGATAACCCCCTTTTGCTTTTAACTCCGCCAGCTTCTGGTCATTATGTCCGAACTGGAAGAAATAAAAATCTCCCGGCTGGGCGTACTGCTCTATAATGGAATAATGCCCCTCCTTCCGGAAACTGTCTGTCGTCAGACCGGAATGAGCATGATTGGACACCCCATAATTTCCGGAAAGATATGCCGGAAACATCTGTCCCCAGCCGCAATAGCTGGTTCCTGGTGCATACGGGTACTCTGCCGGCTGGTCCGTTACGGTAGAATCTCCCGCAATATAAATCGTCGGGCCGCTGATACTTACCACCGAAAGTCCGGAAATCTCCGGCCGCTCCGCCACAATGGCAATGTCCACAGAACGATGCTGATACACCTGTTCCTTTCCTCTTGGCACAATATCACAGATATTCACAATGCAGGTCAGTTCAAACTTCTTTCCTGCCGGAATGTCCCCACGAAACCGCAGGTTTCTTCTTCCAGTGAAAATCAGGACATCCTTCATATTTTTTGTAGGGGTAATGGTAAGTTTTATCTGATAATTTCCCTGCTTCGGCACACAGCATTTGAAAATCAATGGGATTCTGCGTTCCTCACCAGGATACCTGCCACCCTCTTTTTTTGCCAGCTGTTCTATTAAAGCAACGGAATCCAGAAAACAACTGTACTCCGTTTCCTCTATCCGGCTGAATACACTGTCCTGATACCAGTACATCGTATCAAATGCCGCATTCAGCTCCGGAAGCTTCAGGGCATTTTCGCTTCGCCGGTTCTCCTCCACCACGAAGCCGTAGTTTTTCTTTTGTTGAAATAAATCTGACGGATGGACCAGGACAGCGTTATCCACCGCCTGCCGTCCGAAGCGAAAATGTCGTTGAATCATTGTTTACAGTGCACCATCCTTCTGAATATCTCCAGACACTAACAGTGTGGAGAAAAATGCCAGTGCCAGACCCTGACCCCAGCCCTGAATCCAGTCTTTGGAAATTCCGCAGTAGGATTCCACATCATTCATTACCGCAGTTCCACCGGACACATTCATCACCTTTCCGTCCTCACTGACATTGGCAAGCAGTCCCTTGATGGACTTGTTTAAATATTTGGTATGCAGCGGATTTCCACGCTCCAGCATAGCCGCCGCAATACCTGCAGAAGCTGAAATTTCTTCATACGAACTTTCATCATTTAATACAGTTCTCCAAAGACCATTTTCTGTCTGCACCGTCTTTAATGCGGACAACTGCTCATTTAAAGAGCCTGCCACATCCATGTACTTTGGATACAGGTAACACTCCGGCAGAATACCGCCTACCTTGGACATGGTGTAAGCCGCCCAGGCATTGGCTCTGCCCCAGTAAATACCGGACATATGATCCTTTGTAATATTGTTGTATCCATGATAATAAAAACCATTGCCCGGATTCTGTAAGTACTTGATATGCCAGTACCACTGGTTCAGGGCGTCATCAATCATTTCCTTGTCCTTTAAATGAACACCAACACGAAGCAGCAGAAACGCCGCCATAAACAGAGTGTCTGCCCATGCCTGCTCTGGAAAATCATTCTTCGCAGACACCGTATGCTGCAATACGTTATCCCCAAACCGAAGGGCATGCTTCTGGATATACTCAATCTTTGTCATAAGAATATCCATATACTTCTGTTCCCCTGTGGCATTATACAGACTTAAAAGACAATGCCCCATGGCACAGGCATTTACCGTCCACACCTTTGGAAGCCCCAGTTCAATCAGTTCATCTACTCTATCCTTTAACAGTTTTAAGTATTCTTCGTTCTTTGTCTTTTCATAAGCTTCACTGATACCATAATAGGCAACTCCACATGGCCAGTCCCAGGTCAGATCCATATTCATGGTACGTTTCACAATGCGGTCGATGACCTGCTCAATTTGTTTTTTGTCAAAATCCAGATTCATATACTGCTCCTCCTTGTTTTCTAAAGAGAACTATCCACCATCCGGTTAAGACAGGGCTTTTTCTCTTATATATTTCATTTTATGAACTTTTTAAAATAAAAAGCGCAGGGGTTCTTTGGGGGATTTGTGGTTTGCCCTTTTTCCGTGGCGGCACTGCTACAAAAGCGTGATTTTCATACTATTTTGCAGGTAGCTCTTCTTAAGTTACGCAACCGTCCTGGATTCGCCATCCCTGGCTCAACCAGGACTTTCTCCGACATCCTTGTCGGAGAATTGCTGTCTGCCTGGCAAAATAGTTGAAAATCTACGCTTTCTCCGCAATGTGCCTCCACGGAAAAAGGGCAAACTCACAAATCTGCCAAGAGAACGGCCAGCGTTGTAAGAACGTTGCAATAACCATATAGCTACTCTAATTTGACACTGAAAAATGATACATTATCTCATTCCTGCCATAATCATCGCCTGTGTGCTTTATGTCATATATATTCTTTAGTATTTAAGCTATTTGCATCTATCAAATTTTTATGATATGCGTCTTGCGTAGAATATATAGCTTTTCAAGTACTTTGCTTCATTATCAGCAAGATTTCAACAAGGATGTTGAAATCAGGTTCGGCTGAGCCATGGATGGCGAATCCGAACCGGTTGCGTAACTATGCAGCAACTTTTTTGCAAAGTACTTAGAAAAGCATATATTCGCAGCATTAGCATAGCATAGAAATTTGATAGCGGCAAATATATAAATAGTAAAAATATGCTTGTGTAAAATTACAGCCCCCGGTCTTACATGACCGGGGGCTTCATGACACTAATGATTACTTGTTCCAAGGAAGCTTTGTTGTCTTGCCATCCTTGTAAAGCTCCAGTCTTTCATCAATAATTGCCTGGTAACCTGCTGCTAAGTATTCCTTGCTGTACTGCTCATATAATGCGTCAAACTCTTCCGGCTTGCACATTACTAACTTATCATAGTACTCGATGTACTTGCTCAGTAAGGTTGCATTGTACTCAGATTCTGCTGCTACAGAAGCGGAGAATGCAGGGTCAGTATAAGCATGGCCTTCGTCAGCAATCTTTCTTAATTCATAGTAGTTGTCAATCATCTGCTGTGTGAAATCCTGAGGGAGACCCTGAGGAGCAATTGCTGCAATAGCTTCTTCAATAGTAGCTGCCTTTACGGACTCGATAGTTACACACCAGAAGTCCTTGGAATTGTTGTAGTTATTCCAGTCATTGTGCTGTAATGTATACAGAGTGTCAGGCTGTGTACACCATTCCATGTACATCATAGCTGCCTTTAATTCATCACCAGTAGCGTCGCTGCTGAAACCAATGGTCATACCATAAGGGTTATCGGCACGAATCTGTGGGAAATCCTGTACGCCTGCTTCTACACCACCATAGTTGGAAGCGATAGCCAGTTCTGCATTTGGATTTGCTGCGAAGAAAGCGTCTAACCAGTCAACAGTTGCGGACATATATCCACCGTAAGAGTAAGTTTCACCATTGATGAACTTAGCCTTTGCTGTTTCAGCGTCAGTAATGTAGTACTCTGGATCTGTGTAACCCTTGTTGTACTCTGCATTTGCTCTCTTGATCAGCTTCTTGGTAGGCTCCCAGGAAAGGGATGGAGTACCAAGGGAGGAATGCTGTGCCCATTCTGCTTCATCGATTGGATAATTTCTGAAACCGAAGTTAGCAACGTAAGCTGCTGTTACCATAGTACCGCCCGCTGGATGTTCTGCAATGCCGGCTGCCTTGATGGCATCCATAGCTGCACAGTAATCTGCATAACTCTTTGGAACTTCGTTGATACCAACCTGCTTTAACCAGTCCATACGAACGAAAGTACAGTGTGTGTAAGTTGTATCGTAGTAAGGTCTTTCAGCGAGTACAAAGTATGTATCGTTGTTAATCTTTGTGTAAGCCAACTGATTTAACTCTACCATTCTGTTGTAGTAGGTAGGTGCAATGTTAGCAAACAAATCAAGATCAATCGTCTGTAAGTAACCGTCTTCTGCCCACTGTGTTACCTTTGGATAGTCATACTCCATCAGGATAGTAGGAAGATTGTTTGTGGAAGCAAGCAGTGCATAGTCTGTCATAACATCGGAACGTGTGATTGGAATAAATTCCATCTTGATGTTGTACTTGTCACCGAAGTTTTCCTGTACATACTTTGTGTAGCCGTTATCAGCTACGGAATCGATACCTGCAACACCACGGTTATAAACCGGAATCTGCAGTGTTACCTGCTCCTTGAATGCGGAATAGCCTTCGATGCCGGCTACCTCATTGAACAGGCTGCCTTCTGCCTTGTCGTCCTTCTTTTCACCACATCCGGCGAAACATCCCATTGCCATCACACCAACTAAAAGCGTGGCAACGAACTTTTGGAATCCTTTTTTTCTCATAAATAATACCCTCCTTTTGTTGTATAGTATCAAACCACCGGTCCTCTGCCAATGGTCAAACTATCATCAGCCTTTGACTGCACCAATCATAACACCCTTTACAAAATACTTCTGTACAAACGGGTAAATACAAATGATTGGCAGTGTTACGAACATGATTGCTGCCGCCTGCAATACTTCCGGCGTAGCAATGTTTACTACCGCTTCAAATGCGGAGTTTGCAGCTTCACTGGCAGTCGCCACCATTTCACTAAGAAGCAGCTGGATTGGTTTTAATTTCTGCTCCATGCGGATATAGTACTTGGCGTCTGCATAAGCATTCCAGCGTCCTACTGCATAGAACAGACAAAGTGTTGCAATGATGGACTTGGAAAGCGGAAGCACCACTTTAAATAACGTCTGGAAATTGGTTGCACCATCCAGGAACGCTGCCTCTTCCAGAGTGTCCGGAATACTGGACTGGAAGAAGGACTTCATAATCAGCATATTGTATGGGGAGAAAATCAACGGAAGGATTAACGCCCACATCGTATCAATCAGTCCCAGGTCATTCATCAGAACATAGGATGGAATCAGACCTGCACTAAAATACATTGGAACCATTAAGAGGAAGGACAACCAGTTTCTTCCCTTTAATCTTCTTCTGGACAGCGGATAGGCTGCACAGGTACAGACAATCATACCAAGCAGGGTAAAGATTGCTGTCATGATTACGGAATATCCAAAGGAGTATACAAGACGTCCGTCTTCAAATACTGCCTTGTAAGCGGTAAAGGTAAAACCTTTCGGCCAGAAGAATACCTTCTTTGCAATAACATAAGAGTCTGCCGACAGGGATTTCGCTGCCAGATGGATAAATGGCAGGATACAGGTCAGACAAAGAATCACCAGTATCAGCATAATCAGAATGTCACTGATTTTAATTTTATTAATCGCCCGGCTTCCGTCGTTTATGGATTCCACTTCTTTTTTCTGCTTCTTGCTCATGTCATCCACCTCCTACAGTAATCCGTCTTCGCCAAGCTTCTTGGCAACTTTGTCTGCGATAAGTACCAGTGCCAGACCTACCAGGGACTGGAACACACCTACCATGGTCGCCCTGCTGAAATTGTTTCCGGCAAGACCTTTTTCATAAATGTAAATCGCTAACTGGTACTGATATTCTTTAACACTACTGTTGCCGAATGCCGTCAGACGTTCAAAATCACTGCCCATGATACGTCCAAGATTCATAATCAACAGAGTCACTGCGGTACTCTTGATACCAGGCAGTGTGATATTCCACATTCTCTGCCAGCGGTTCGCACCGTCAATCATGGCAGCTTCATACAGCTCACCACTGATGGAACTGATGGCTGCCAGGTAGATGATGGTTCCCCATCCCATACCCTGCCATACACCAATCAGCAGATATGTCACTGCCCAGTGAACCGGCTCTGTCAGGAACGGAATACCTTCTTCAATCAGGCCAAGGTTCATCATAATAATATTTACTATACCGGTGGATGGCTTAAAGAGCTGATAGCCAAGGGCACCGATGATAACCCAGGATAAAAAGTGCGGTAAGTACAGAATAGTCTGTGTTACCTTTTTGAACTTCGGAAAACGAAGTTCGTTTAACATAAGTGCCAGAATAATCGGCATTGGGAAGCTGACCAGCAGGTTCAGCAGATTAAATACAAGAGAGTTTCTGAGGGCAAGGAAAAAATCCTTATCCTGAAATACCTTCTGGATGGTCTCCAGTCCTACAAACTTACTTCCCTCATATCCAAGAGCCGGTTTGTAATTATAAAAAATCATCCGCATGCCCGGATATGCTGCATAATTGAACACAACTACCAGCAACAGCGGAATCACAATCAGAACGTATAACTGCCAGTCCCGCTTAAACGCCTTCTTCCAGGTCGTTGGTGCATATAGTTCGATGTTTTTTGCTTTCTTTGGTCTTGCCACGCCTCTCACTTCCCTCTCTATCATTTTTGTGCATAATGTACAAACTATCGTTTCTTTGTACCTAGATTATCTTACATTTTTACGTATATTTCTCTCCAAAGAAAGATAAAAACTATGCAAAAACAACCATTTATTTTCTAAATCGTTTAAGTTTTATTCACATTTTCTTCATTTTCCATCATTTAGAAAGCACTTTCCTTGTGTAAATTTACCATACCTCTTTCGTTTTTTCCTTTTTATCAGCCTTTTTACTGATTAAAATGCGTCAAAACAGAAATGTCCGGATATAAAAAAAGCAGCCGTGAAAGAAGCATTCTGATTCACTCTTCCATCAAAATGCTGTCTTTACGACTGCAACTGTTTCCTTGCTATTCCGGCTGCATCCAGCCTCTGTATTCCAGAATAGACGGACTGTTTGTATTTTTTTCGGTCTGTATCATATTCTTCCGGTACTCTCTCGGTGCACACTGCATTACCCGCTGAAAAGAGCGGTTAAAACTGGATACCGAATGAAAGCCCACCTGTTCTGAGATGGAAAGAATAGAATCCTCCGTACTGCGCAGAAGGCTGCACGCCTTCATAATCCTGGTATTATTTAAGTAGTCCAGAGGAGAACTGTCCATAATTTCATGAAATACCCGCCGGAAATGGGTCGGACTCAAATGACACAAATCCGCCAGCTGTTCCATCGGAAACTGCATCATATAATTTTCCTCAATATACTTTAACGCCGGAGCAATCGCCAGATCCTCTTCCAGATCGTTCTTTTCCTCCAGCCTCTCCAGGGGACCCTGTGCGACTCCCCCTCCTGCGAACTTCTGTTCGATTCTCATAAGTTCAATAAAAAGTGCCATCACCAGCCCCCGGACACTTAACTGATATCCCGGCTGCTTTTCCATCAGTTCACTCAGAATATGGTTCACCAGCCGGCAGATGTTCGGGTACTGTTTTTCATCAAAAATGTAATTGTAATTTGCCAGTACCTCCGGTGACATATTAAAATTGTTCCAGGCACTGGACAACACAGACTTTAACATTTCCTCTATATCCAGGAAAATGTAAGACCAGCGGCTGGCTGTTCCCTTTGTACTATAGGTGGTATGCGGCACATTCCTGGGTACAAACGTTACATCACCCGCCTTAAACGACACCTTTTTATCGTAAAACTCCATAATACCACTGTCACTGTGACAAATTCCAATTTCCAGACAGTTATGAAAATGCAGACGCTCACTGGGTACATCGGAAATTTTCCAGTACTCTCCCGCCAGCAGAAGCACTGGGAAAGACAATGGCAGATAATAGTTCCGGTATTCGGTTATGCGTTTTTTCGGCTTCGCCATATTCTCCTGCCCCTAATCCAGGTGGAACACATTCTGTAAATCCACGCTCACCGGGCTGTTGTCCGGATTGGTTTCCATGATGTCCGCCATAAAATCCCACCATTTACGGTTAATGGCAGTATCCGCACCCTTTGCCCAGAGCTCTTCATTTTCAATTTCAATATAGCCAAACAGGGTCAGTGTCTCCCTGTCCAGAAAAATCGTATAGTTTTTTCCTCCATGCTCATGAATCATATCCTGCATTTCCGGCCATAACTCATTGTGGCGTTTTTCATATTCTGCCTCCTGGCCCGGATATAATTTCATTTTAAAACCTTTCACCATACTATGTAAACCTCCATTTCCCGGTCTGATAAAAAACTACCGTACCACTCTCTTCTTCATTGCCTCATATAATTCCTCATCTGTCATATGGTTATCCAATACCAGCAGCAGGTATACATCCCGGTCCCCATCTGCATAACAGTACTTTCTGTACCATTCATCATGCCTTGCATTATCTCCCAGTTCTCTCACCCAGCCCATAACCTTCTTTACCATATAGGCAGTATGTTTGATATCTGCAAAGCAGTCATTATAATAAAAATCCTTCCAGACACCATATTCCGCACCACGCAGCAGCGCCTCCCCATTTTTGAACCAGACCACACTGTCACCAAACAGCAGAAAGGCTTTCTCATAGTCCTGCTCCAGCAGTGCTTCATATCCTTTTACAAAGCATCTTGCCCCTCTGCGGCAGGTCTGATGCAGCTTAATCTGTAAACCAATCGTAGCAGAAAATAACGATTTCTGCGGCAGTGCATTCTCTGTTACCGTACAGGCCAGACATAACTTTTCCAGTTCTTCCTTGTTCTGACGGCACAATTCGCCAAACATCCGGATCTGACCGGTTAAATCCATTTCCCCGGTCAGCCAGTAAAGTCCTCTGGCCGGACTGGTCCGGTCTGCCATCAACTGATGACACAAAAGGCGGACATTTTCTGTATAAAACTGTTCTCCCGCGTGTTCATCTTCCTTTGGTCCGAACGAAAGCATGGCTTTCGGATAATCATAGTATAACGCTTCAATTTCTTCTTTTGCTTCTTCGCATTCCGTAAAATAAGTATCTACAAAGGTTTCTGCCTGTTCTTCTCCCGAAACCTCTCTTCCAAACCATTTTTTCCGTACTACATCCAGAAAATAAGTATGAGGCCGCACGTTGGAACAATTAATCACCCAGAAAAAACTTCCTCCGTTTTTCTTTACTTCATTTAATTCCCGGTTCACAAAATCCACACTGTTTGGAAGCATGGTAAGATGGTTCGCTGCCTGCAAATCATAAAAAGATACATGGTAATAGATTCCCTGGGCACTCTGTTCCTCCGGGTCCGGCATGGCATTTACCCGTCCCGGATGATTGTCCCTTCTGCGGGTTACCATTCTACCGTAACCATTATCTGCCCTGACTTTTATAATTTCCTCCGGAAGCTCCACACAGCCCTGCTCATAAAGTTCCATGACTTCACCATAGAGATTGGTACAGAAAAACGGTTCTTCCACGTACTGTTTCACCAGATTTCTCTGCAGTTCCACCAGCTCACTGATTATTTTTCCACGCTTCTGCGGAGTATCAAACTGTCCGGAAGTGTCATAATTCCAGAATGGTGCATCCCCCTGTCCCCGGAAACACAGGTTCCAGATTACCTTATACTCCTTCTGTTCCTGTACTGCGGTTTCCCACAAGTTATAAAACAGTTCCGGATATTCCTGGTAATTCGCCCGTTTTCCCGGATAAGCCCTGGCAAACATTTCTGCTCCCAGTGGTTCTGCATGGTGGTGGGTAATCCATAAACCGTACTCTGCTGCCAGAGCACGGTTTTTTCTGGATTCCTTGTCCGTTCCCGGAATGGTCATATTACCGCCGCACCGCAGCAGTGCCTCAAAACACATCCGCCAGCCATCCATTCCGTTTTCATTGTATTTCCATTTTAACATCAGTACTTCGTCATTAAAAAACCAGCCACGGAATACCACTGCCGGGTCCTCGGAACAGATGACCCCTTCCGGCACCTGTACCTTTTTCTTCGGTTCTGTCTTCTGGTCCATCCAGAACCAGAACGGCTGAATACCCAGATAATGTTCACTCAGGTATAAAAGACCATAAACAAACCCGAGATCCCCCTGGGCATAAATTGTAATTTTGTCCGAACAGACACTGATTTTATAGCGTTCGTCCGATAACACGCGTTCTTTCTGTTTTTCTATATAACTACAGTCTTCCGGCAATGCCCGCATCATATTCTTTTTTACCAGAACCACACTGCCACCTGGTTTTTCGGTTTCCACAAATACCTTGTCCCGGTCACGTTCCAGCATGGCAACTGCTTTCAGCACTGGACCCGTTGTCACCCCGGACAGAAAGCCTGTATTTCGATTTAATGTAAACATTCCGGTTAGTCTCCTTCAAATCCGCTTTATCCCTGATTTGTTTAAATCTTGAACAGTTCTACCAGCTGTACCAGCATTTCCACCTGAGCCTTCTGTTCTTCGCTGACAGCAGCTGTTTCCTCCGATGTTGCAGAGTTGCTGTCCACTACCTCCGATACCTGATTCAGTGTGTTGCCAATCGCATGTATATTTTCCACTTCATCGTTCAGCATTACTGCAATCTGATCTACCTTTTGCGTTACCGCCATGGCACCTTCCATAACCTCATTCATATTCCGGGCTGTTTCATCAGCAATGGAAATACCTTTTTCTACCGCCTGGATGGTAGTTTCAATCAGCTGGGTAGTCCGTCCGGACGCTCTTGCTGATTCTTCTGCCAGATTCTTAACCTGTTCCGCAACCACAGCAAAACCACGGCCGGCTTCTCCGGCTCTTGCTGCTTCAATCGCCGCATTTAAGGATAACAGATTCGTCTGTTCTGCAATATCTTCAATCGTATTGATAATTGTCCGGATCTGCTCGGAACATCCGGCAATCTCACTGATAGCGGTTTTCAGTTCTTCCAGTTTTTCATTACCACGCTGCATGGTTTCGCCTGCCCTGGCAGCAATTTCTACAGATGCTGCCGCTTCACTGGCATTATGCTCCATGGTGCCGGACATCGTTTTCATGGCATCCACCAGTTCAGAAATCTGGGTTGCCTGCTCTGTACTTCCCTCTGCCAGATCCTGTGCTGCACAGGCTAACTGCTCCGAACCAAGATTGATTTCGTCCGAAGCAAGCCGAAGGGTATTTAATGTCTCCCGCATTCTCTCTGAAATAACAAGCATGGACTCTTTAATCTGTACAAATTCACCAACATAGTTTTTCTGTAAATCCAGACGGTAATTTCCGCCGCCCATCTCATTCAGGACAGAAGAAATTTCCGCAACCATATCCTGCATATTGGACTTCATAAATGCTATCGACGTTACCATGGAACCAACCTCGGAATCACCTTCCTGTAAGTCCAGTGCCACGGAAAAATCACCCTGGGCAAGATAGGTCATCTGGTCCGCCACCTTACATACCGGCTGAACCAGCTCTTTTTCTGAAAATCCAGCAACCCGGATAAACATCCACACCAGTGTAATCACAGAAATCACCAGGAATACAATCATAGTATATTGTAATATAAGCATCTTTGTACAATAAGAACTCTGACGGGTCAGAATTTCATCAATGGTCGTATCGGTCAGTGCACTGATTTCCCGCATGGAAACCTCGTACTGGATACCAAATACATTGCCCTGCGCCCATTCCAGATTGCCCGCTGCAACACCCGCAATGGCTGCATCCTCCAGTGCAATCAGTTCATTGGACATAGTAGCAATTTTATTCAGCTTTTCCCATTCTGCATCTTTTAAATTACATTCTTCCAGAACTGCCAGCGCATTGTCCCGGTTCTTCTCCACATTCAGTTCCTTCATATAGGCATCGTAATATTCCTGATTACCGGTAACGGCATAAGACTGAATTGCTGAAGTCAGGTTTTTGGAACCTAACCGGTACTGGTTCAATGCCTTTGTAATATTTACCTGTTCATTCTGCGCAGCAGAAATACCAATACTGGACACCACCGACAATATAAGAAAAACAATGCCGACCACCGCTGTCCTCTTTGCATTCTTTACCAGCTTTCTCAGACGCGCCGCCTGTCCATTTGGGTACTGTTTTGCTTCCTTCTGTTTCTTATTCTCATCCATATCCCTGCACCTCCATCTCTCCCTGAGGCTGCGGCACGAAACGTCAAACACCTTCCTGCCGCAGACACCATCTTCTTTAGGTATAAGGATATTTTACCACACTTCATTTCCTGTTTCAATTCCGTATTTGAACTTTTTTGTTCGATTTTAATTCATTATTACGAATTTTGGCGAAAAATTTGTTCATTTTTCACTAATTCATACGAAACCACTTTGTTTCCTTCCAGATTTTCTTTCTGCATATCCACTGCACTAATCTGCCGGTTTCCATACGTGGTATAGTAATAAATCCCCTTGTCCGCATTACAGCAGCAGGAGTACACCGTAGTTTCATACATGCCTTTTCCCATGCTGACACATCCCCTCTGCTGCTCTACGGAAGTGAGAATATGAAAAAACTGTCCGACACTTTCTTCCTCTGACTCCCCACAAACTGAATTATTCCGGACAAACGCTGCCCGGACAAACCGGGAAGCCGATGACAAATCTCCCGGAAGTCCGATGGCACCCATGCCCCGGCTGTAAGCTGCAAGTCCCAGTTCTTCTGCAAAACGGTTTTCCGCACTCTCCTTTGTCAGTCCCATATAATTACTGAGATTCCAGAGCTGCATTTCAAATGGCGGATTATTCGTCAGTACCCCCACCGGATTTTCAAAAATGTGCAGTCCGTCCCGGCGTGACTCCACCACCAGACTCTCTTCCTGAAACGAAATCATCCAGTGCATGGGAGTCAGCGGCAGTTCTTCACTGAAGGAACTGTTCACCAGATTAATCTGTTCCAGCAGACCCCGTACTTCCTTCATGTTTTTACATTGGGACAACATCCATGGTATAAATTCAAACGGCGGAATATTGTCCTTTCCCTCTGCTGCTTCCGGATAACAGGCATTTTCCGCAAACATCAGTCCTGCCATACTGACTCCCTTTTCATTGGAAGCCTCATAATATAACGGATATCCTCCTACTACATAAGCCATTCCAATCATGGCATAATGTGTTTCCATCTTTCCCTGAAACCGAAATTCCAACGGATACTTTCTTGGTGTAACGGCCACCGTTTCATGATAGGAATACTCCAGATCCAGATTGCGCCCAAAATAATGGTCCTTTGTCTTTAAATTGATTGCTGTACACATCCTCATTTTCTCCTTTTTTCCTATCAGTATCTGCAATCTCTTTCATTTTATCAGGAATCACGAATTCTGCCTGCAGAACTACTTTTATTTACTGTTCCTCTTCCTTCATCCTGCGCAGTGCCTCTTCCATTTCCTTGTCTTTCCGTTCTGTTTTAAACGCCATAATATAGGCGCTGATAAAACTACACGCAGCAAAACAGGCAAAGAAACATCCCCAGGCTTCCAGCATCGTTACCGGGAACCAGCGAAACCACCAGGCAAACAATGCTATCATCAGTACTACCAGAAAAAACATAAGAAATGTCCGGACTGCCAAAGAAATTCTGCAGATCAGACCATCCGAAAACAGCAGAGTCCGCAGGGTGGCAATCAGTACTGAAGTCATCAGAAACTGTGCCATGGTCTGCAGACTAAGTCCCTGGTTTCCCAGAGCAAAAATGGAAGAATACTCTTTTGCTTCTTCCCCTATGACAAAGCTGAATCCTCCAAGAATCACCATGGTCAGTCCGAATATAATCATAATCTGTCCTAAATAACGAAACGCCTCTTCTCTTTGTCTCACTTTCCTCTGCTTCATTTTACTTTACCCCCAGTCTTCGTTTGATTTCATCCGCATACTGTCTGGAAACAATAATTTTTTCTCCATTTTCCAGTGTCAGCCGCAGTTTCCGGTCCATGTCATTTTTTAACGACCGGATATGCCGCAGGTGCACCAGACACGACTTGCTCACCCGGAAAAACCCGGATTCCTCCAGCCGTTCTTCCATTTCATACAATTTCAGTTTTGATTCAAAGCAGTCCTCTTTCGTGTAAACAAACGTTTTCCGGTCTACCGCTTCGATGTACATAATTTTTGTCACATCCAACAGATAGGTTTCCTGTTCCTTTTCCACCATCATCTGCTGGTTTATCATCCGCAGTGTAGCTATGATTTTTTCAATTTCCGGTGTCAGACTGTGACAGGAAATAAGGATTTCCGTATCCTGCCTTGCACTGTCAATATCAATGGAAATTTTCAAAGTATTTTCCTCCATTTCCTGGTTTCTTTGTCCTGCTTTCAGCAGCGTTGATTCTTTATGTCTTATGTATACCACGTCTGATTTTTAAACACAAGGACTGGTACATAAGTTGCCAGATTAAGAACACAAAATTCCAACTATCTTTTTCCCATCTTTCTGCCAAACCAAACACCGGAGAAGCTCCGGCAGTCCTTTTCCATGGAATCTGCCGGAACTTCTCCGGTGTCCTTTCTGTTTTCTTTATCTCAGAAGTTTATATATCACTGTATTCTCTCTTCTTAAATACAAAGAGCAGGACTGCCAGTGCAATTACCGCTGCCACTGCGACTACGGCAATTACCTGTCCGGTCACAGATTCTCCATCATACTCCACGGAGTTGATATCAAAAATTTCAACTGCAACCGTATCCAGATTTTCCAGAATATCTACCTGCTCTGTCTGCGGGGCACTGCTGATTACAGAACCTCCTGCCGCTTCCAGTTTCTCTTTCTCTACCCGTAACCCATCCATCACCACGGTACCATCTGCCAGTTTAAAACATACTTCCGATAACATGATATTGGAAAGCTCACTCTCATTGGTATTCCACCAGGAACCATGTCCAAAGTGAAGCTCCTGCGCTCCTGCCAGGAAATTCAGCACCGGGGTATAATCCGTAATATCCGCATATTCATGGGCGCCCCGGGAAGCATCCTCCAGAATGCTCTGGTCATAACACAATACATCATTGGAATACACGGAAAATCCTGCCGGTGTAATCTCAATATGGATTTTCGCACCATCCCTGATGTAATCCTTTACCAGCATATAATTTGCCAGATTAGCATCAAAGAATCCGCCATAATTTCCACTGTTGTATCCCAGATAGGAACCCGGGGTAAAATACAGACGTCCGTCATACTCTCCAGTTCCCATAAAGGAGAAAATCGTACCCAGTACCTTTAACTCCCAGGTCGGCAGTGCATAAAACTCCAGACTGACACCTGCCGAAGTATCCTTCCCAAGAAATGGATTCTGATAGGTATACATGCTGGTAAATTCTCCCGATTTTTCCATATGTACAGAAAGATCGATAGCACCAGCTTCTGTTAATGCAAGACTATCTACCGCCGGTGCCGGAGTCGGCTCCGGCGTAACCTCTGCCGGAAGTTCCTCTGTGGACGTATCTGCAGCAGTTCCCCCCAGAGACTCCAGTAATGTCTGGTCAACCTTAAAACCATCCATGACAACAGTACCATCCGCCAGACGGAAATTCACCTTGGAAAGCTTCATTAATGCTTCATCAAAACCGGCTGCGTTCCACCAGGAACCATAACCAAAATGCAGTTCCTGGGCATTTGCCAGAAAAGTCAGTACCGGAGAAAAATCCGTACTGTCTGCAAACTCTCCGCTGGCACTCTTTGCCGTATCCGCAAAAATCGTCTGGTCATAGCACAGTGCATCATCTGCATACACTGCAAAACCTGCTGGCGTCACTTCAATGCGGATCATTGCACCGGTCTTAATAAAATCTTCCACCAGTGCATAGTTTGCAATGTTTGCATCAAAAATACCACCATAATTAGCTGCGTTATATCCAAGATAGGAACCTGGGGTAAAATAAAATCTGCCTTCATAATCTCCTGTTCCAATAAAGGAAAATACCGTTGCAAGCACCTTTGCATCACCGGTTGGTGCCGCATAAAACTCTAATACCACACCCTGGGAGGTATCTTTTCCAAGGAATGGATTCTGATATCCGTACACGCTGGTAAAATCACCTGCGGTTTCCGCATGCAGGGATAAATCAATTTCCTCCGTTTCTGTCAGTGTTTCACTGTCCACTGCCGGAAGTTCTGCCGCAAAAACAGAAGCTTTTCCTGCTGTCACAGCCACTGCAAACAGCAGTACTGCCAGCAGAAGCATTTTAATTCGTTTATTTTTCATTTCATTTCCCTCCATTCCTACAGCCTTGTGAAAACATCCGACTGCTGCTTCAAATCCGTAACTGCACCCAGACTGGAAGCAACTTCTTCGTTTACTTTTCCCATAGCTTCTACAATGTTGGAGGTACTTTCCGCAGAATGGGAAACACCTTCGCTGCATTCCTCTACTGCCAGCGTAATCACCTTCATACCCTCTACCAGATCACTGATACGCTCCTCCAGCTCTGCCATTTTATTCTGACAGTCATCCATGGCATTGCTGACTTCCTGTGCCCTCGCATTATACTGCTGTCCGGACTTCGCATAATTGTCATAATCCGGAAGGATAGTTCCTGTAATGTACTCCATAATTTCATTGGCATTGGCACTCAGTTCTTCCACTGCATGCACCACAATACCATTAATATTCTGGATATTGTTCGCCGTCTCCCGGCTGCTTTCTGCCAGCTGGCGGATTTCGTCTGCAACAACGGCAAATCCCCGGCCGGCCTCGCCTGCCCTTGCTGCTTCAATGGATGCATTCAATGCCAGCAGGTTTGTCTGTCCGGAAATACTTAAAATCTCATTGGTCAGTTCATTGACACGTCCTACACTTCTGCTGTTTTCAATGGCAGTATTTAACTGCTCCAGTACAGATTTCATCCTTGTCTCCATGGCAATCTTTTTTTCCACGGAACTGGATTCCAGCGCCTCTGCCATCTGCTTCATTTCCGTTGTCTGACCGGAAATATCCCGGGTTACCCCTGCTACTGTACCTGCTGCACTTCCGGCAAATTCTGCACTGGTATTAATCTCCTGCACATTGGCAGTAATATTCTGCATGGTTGCTGCCATTTCTTCCATGGTGGAGAAAATACTTTCTGTCTCTTCATTGGCACCGGAAATTCCCTCATTTACACTATGGAATGTTTCATCCAGCTTTGTGGAAGTACCAACAATCTCTTTCATAATTTCCTGCAGCTTCACTACAAACAGATTGATACCCTGTACCAGCTTGCCGATTTCGTCCCCGGTCTGTACCTTGACTCTTCTGGTAAGGTCTCCCTCTTTCTGCTCAATGGAATCAATGATTTCACGCAGACCTTTTTCATACTTCTTCACCGGCATGATAATCGTCTTATGTACAATAATCCATCCGGTAATTAATGCAATACCCATCACAATTAAGAAACCAGTCTGCATCTGGACAGCATTATTAAATATGAGGGTCTGCTCCCCTCTGGCCTGTCCCATACTGGTCTGCTGGGTAAGAATAATGGCAGATACCTTATCATTCAATTTCCCAAAAATTTCTGCCAGAACCCCATTAACATTCTCTGCTACTTCTCTGGAATTGTTCGCAGAACTTAAGCGCAGTGTTTCTTTGTAGGAAACGATATACTCTTCAAAGATGGACTTCATATCATTGTAAGAAGCCTCATCCCCCGTCAGCTCGTTATACTTATCCATATAAGCATAAATCGTAGCCACTGCCGTCCGGATATCGCTTTCCACACTCTGTTTTGACTCCTTCGTATCCATGACGCTGTGGGTCAGCAGAAGCTGCTGCAGCTCCTGTACTTTGGCCGATAAGGAATCCAGGGCAATAATTGCCGGCACACGTTCTGCTGCAATGGTATCACCAATATTACCGAGATTCCGTAACGACATTGTCCCCGCAATGGAACAGATAATCCCGACCATGGCAACCACCAGAAACGGTACCATTACTTTTGTTGTCAGTTTCTTCATGTGTACGCCTCCAAATCAAAAATTTACTGTAACATAAATTATAGCATATTTTAGTAGATTTGGCTAGTGGAGAGTTCCAATTTCCTATATATTTACCAAATATATTATTACTATCCACTCGTACCTCATAAACAACCAAAAAATTAATATCCCCATCGCTTTCTTCTAAAAAAAAGAACAGCAAACGTCCCGGCAATCAGCACCAGTGCCCCAAGAAAAAGCCACTCTTTTCCCTCAAACCGTCCTGCGCTCATGGAAAACAGATAAAACTTTCCCAGCCTGTCCTTCATACCATAATTCAACAGGTAGTAAAGTACGGCTGCCATATACCCAAGCGTTGTATTGTCCGTAATTCCCGCCACGCAAAAACCAATTGCTCCAAGAAATACTGCGGTTGCCAGACCTCCGTAACTATGGGCATTTGTTACTGCACTTTCATTCCATTTCAGAAGACCGGCAAACAGTGTTACCAGCACTGCTGCCGCTGCCACCGAACAGACTACACGCAAAGCACATACCACCAGATATGAGGTCCTCTTCGAACTGATTACATCCCGCAGTTCCTGGTTCTGTTCCGGATAAAACACCGGAGTCAGCAGCATAACTCCGACAAAGCTTAAGAAAAATTCAATTGGCTTCGCTGCCTCCCTTTCTGACAAAGCTGACAAATTGAACATCAGTGCTGTTACAAGAAATATGCCTGTTGCCGTCAGAAACGGAAGCAGAAAGAAATGCCGCAGATTTTCCCAGATTATTTTCCTATAGCGTTCCATTCTCATCGTCCCCTTCCTTCCTGCTCTGTCCTTTTCCAAAAACCAGTCCTGTCAGGCGGCCTCTGCGTTTCCATTCGTAAACCAGTACCGCCAACAGAAACAACACTGCCGACAGTCCCACATAAAAACACCGGTTCCAGACAAAATTTTCCCACTGTGTTTCAAACGTTGCAATTCTTCCCATGGAATTATGCCGGACAATCAGACAAAACCTCGTAATATCTCCCACCAGGTCCGACGATTCCAGTGCCAGAAACCACCAGGCCCCCTGGGCAAAAATAGCCAACAGCGGTGACACTGCTTCTGTCAGAACCGCTCCCAGCGCTGTCACCACCGTAATGGATGGAAGCAGCCAGAGCAGTGTCACTCCCACAGCACTGCTAAAGGAAATCTCCATGGCCGGATACAGCCAGGCAATTTCAATCACTGCATGCAGCAGCGTCAGCAGTACCGGCACCGCCATACAGCACACCAGCGCCCCATATCTGGCAAGCAGTAATTTCAGCGAAGAAATTTTCCTGCTGTAAACCAGTGCCTCCATCCGGCTCCGCTTATCCAGCTGCCACAGGGCAACACAGACAAATACCGGAATGATTGCCAGGTCAATACCCGCATAATCACTGAACAGCCGCAGATAACTTTCCGGAAGATTATCCCCTGTCATCAGCTCATTATAATCCTCCAATGCCTCTTCATATGTTTTTTCCACTGTTCCAAAGTAGCTTAACAGAGTTTCTTCTTTATATTTTGAGCCTCCGCCAATGATATCATCCACCTGCCGCATCAATTCCCGAAAACGCTCGTAAGAAACGGTTTCCGAAAGCTCATACCCCGGCAGTACCGGTTCCTTGTAATACATAATTTCATTTCCATTTTCGTCCCGTCCGCCAAACAGGCCGCCCATTTCATAACCCTCAAATCCATCCAGTTCTTCTTTGCTCAGTCCGGTCAGTTCCTCAATGATGGCTGCCATTTTCACTGTATCCTTTTCCTTTAACTTCACCTGCTTGTAAAATCCAACCGGATAAGCATCGTAGCTTCCCTCCAGGTACTCCGACACCAGACTTTCCACTGCCGCCGGCATAACCACCTCCGGCCGGTCTGTTTCTGTCGTTCCATAATAGTCTTCTCCCACCTGTGGAACCGCCACCGGACTCTCCAGTGCCGGAACAAACTGGGAACCATACATGACAAACACCACTACCACATACAGCACAAAGGTCAGGGAACAGAGTATCTTTTTGCATTCCTTAAAAAACAGCATTATTCCTCACCTCCCATCACCTGACAGCCATGCTGGTGCAGGCAGTACATATAGGCGTCCTCACAGTTTGGTTCCGCCGGAACATACTCTGTCCCGTTCGTATCTTCCTCCATAATAAACCGAACTTCCGTATTTCTTCCCTGCTGAAGCATTGCCGTAACAATACCTTTTTTCTTTATTTTTTCCAGTTCATCCCGGGCTACCGTTGCCATAAATACCTTTCCCCGGGCATTTTCCAGAAGTTCCGTCACCGTACCACGCCAGAGAATTTCCCCTTCGTTCATAATGGCAATCTGCTCACAGGTCGCCTCAATATCCCCGACAATATGCGTGGACAGCAGCACAATCCGCTCCTTGGCCACTTCACACAACAGATTGCGGAAACGGATTCTCTCCTCCGGGTCCAGCCCCGCAGTCGGCTCATCCACAATCAGCACCTTTGGATCATGCAGCAGTGCCTGGGCAATTCCAAGCCGCCGCTTCATGCCGCCGGACAGACTCTTAACTTTGCTGTTTTTCTTTCCCATCAGATTCACCTTCTTTAACAGTACCGGAATCCGTTCCTTCCGTTCCGCCCTGCTCATGCCGGATAATACCCCCAGATAGTCCAGACATTCCTCTACTTTCATAGACGGATACATGGAAAAATCCTGCGGAAGATACCCGGTAATGCTGCGGATTTCCTTTGCCTTCTGAATCGGAATTCCACAGACCGAAACTTCTCCGGACTGCTTCTCATGCAGCGTTGCCAGAAGCTTCATTAACGTAGTTTTCCCTGCTCCGTTTCTGCCCAGCAGTCCAAACATCCCCTGCCCGATGGACAGGTTAATGTCCTTCAGTGCCTGCTTTTTTCCATAAAATTTGTTCACATGACTAATTTCAATTGTATTCTGCATTTCTTATCCCCGCTTTCTGTTTTCTAAGTTTATCAAAAGAAAAAGACCATGACACAGATTTGCTGTCTGCATCATGATCTTATCCTGTAATTTTCAACTTTTTGTCTACTTTTCCAAACTATCTGCTTTTCTTTTGTCCAGGTCGCCAAAACATGCGCTTACCCTGCCGCCGGACGCTCCGTTCTCCAGCCACAGTTTCCCTCCATGCTTTTCACATATCACTTTGCAGATATGCAGCCCCAGACCAAAATGCACCCTGCCATCCTTTTCCGAACCAAAAAACGGCTCCATTCCACGCTCCAGTGCTTCTTCCGAAAATCCCGGACCGTCATCCTCGACCACCAGACAAAGATATCTGCCTGCCGCTTCCTCCCCGGAATCCCCCACATCAGCTGTTCCTTTCCGGCACAGTGTCACCATAATTTTTTCTTTTGCAAACCGCACTGCATTAGAAACCAGATTTTCAAACACTTCCAGAAACAGCTCACGGTCTATGGACCATTCCTCTGTCATTCCACATTCCTGGTCGTCCCAAACGTCCTGATCCATTCCTTTCTTTGGCATCTCCTGAATGTTCCTGCAAAGTTCCTCCGTCCGTAATTCCAACATAAGCTCCCCTGCCAGCAGGTTCCCGGCTTCCTGGCACTGCGTGACCAGCTCTTCCACTTTCACATTCTCCGGCTCCGGTACAATATCCTCCAGTTTCTGCACCTGTGTCATTTTCTGGGTATAATTTTCCAGCCGTGTAATCTGTTTTCCCATGGTTTCTATCATTTCCATCAGACGTTCCTCTGAAAGACGCCCCTCAGGAACGTAGGTTTCCATCATCTCCTGATAGCCTTTTAATACCGCAAGCGGTGTCCGGATATCATGGGAAAACGCCGCATTCAGCCGTTTCCGTTCCTCCAGCGTCCGCCAAAGCTTCTGATTGTTTTCATACAATGCCTGCCGCATATCCTCAAACGACTGGCACAACTGCCCCAGTTCATTCTGCTTTACCCGTTCCACCTGGAAATCCAGACAGTTTTCTGAAATTTTCTCAGACGCATTCCTCAGCACCCGGATCGGTCGTTCCAATTCCCGTTTGTAAAAAACCACTCCGGTAACTCCAACACAGAATAATACCCAGGCAGGCATTAAAATTGCCTGGGCCAGACCAATCATGTTATATCCCACTCTCCGCCACATACTGTCAGAGAAAAAGCGCCCGGGTATTTCCACATCGTAATACTCAATACCATAGACGGTTCTTACAAATTCATAGCGGTAGTAGGTTTCTGTATTTCCGGACTCTTCCTGTGGGGAACCTGCCTCTATGGCAGCCGTATCTCCTGCCTCATGCAGCTGTTCCCGCCGTTCATAAGCTTCTTTTACCAGTTCCTCATAATCAATATCAGAATATTTTTTTGTGTACCAGTCCTGCAGTTCATTCGTTCCAAGCCCGATTCCATACGCCCCTGCATAAGCAATTACAACACAAAGGGGAAGATAGAGAAAAAAGGTCCGTTTAATGGACTTCACTTTCTCCGGCTTTTTTTCTCTATTCTTTTTCTCCTGCATTTTTCTATTTCCATCAGGAAGCTTTTCTCTTTTTTTCATATTCACCTGACTCCCCATTATACAACAAACCCCATTGCTTTATTTCTCTTACTTTGTAAAAGTAATTGACCATTCTTTTCCTCTACTTTGTCCACTTATATCCCATGCCCCAGACCGTTTCCAGATGATGTTCTTCTCCCACTGCCTTTAACTTTGCCCGGATTCGCCGCACATGTTCTGCCACCACAGAGCTGTCGCCCTCTGCATCATATCCCCAGAGCCGCTCATAAATCCTTTCCTTGTCAAACACCTGTCCTGTATTCATGGAAAGCAGTTCGATAATTTCAAACTCCTTTTTTGCAAAGGAAAGCTGCTGCTCCCGCTCTCCTTCTGCCATCCGTACTTTCACCGTTTTCGCCGAATAATCAATGGCAAGATTCCCAAAAAAGCGCACATTCACCGGCACACTCTGCCGGTGGTCCCGCCGGATATGGGCCGCCACCCTGGCTCCCAGCTCCTCCATGGAAAACGGCTTTAAAATATAATCATCACCACCTACGGCAAAGCCCCGGATTTTATCACTGTCCTCCACCTTTGCTGTCAGAAACAAAATCGGACAGCTGACATAATCCCGGATTTTCAGACACACCTCTGTCCCCTCCATGCCTGGCATATTAATATCCAGCAGAATCAAATCCGGCTTCATGGAAACTTTTTGGATAGCTTCCTCTCCGTTATAGGCGGTTATGATCGTATAACCGTTCAGCTCAAAATAGTCCTTCAACAGACGGACCACATCTTTTTCATCATCCACAATTAAAATTTTATACATGGTACACTCCCTCTTCCACGGTGCCACGTAGCTTAAATCCCTGCCATATTCCCACAGAACAGACACCGCTTGTATGATACCAGTATAGACGAAAATTATCAACTTTTTATCAACAAACAAAACGCTGTCCTCTCTGCTTTTTCCCAAAGCTGACAGCATTTTGTTCTGAATTTATTCTGTTTTTTATATCCGGACAGCTTCCACTTCCAGTAACTGCCGTTTCACATCCACACCACAGCCAAATCCGCCAATTGAACCATTCTTGTTAATCACACGGTGACATGGCACAAAAATCATAATCGGATTCCGGGTATTCGCCTGACCAACGGCACGAACCGCCTTGGGACTGCCGGCAGCAATGGCAATGTCAGCATAACTACGGGTTTCCCCATAAGGAATATCGCACAAAGCCGTCCAGACTTTTTTCTGAAATTCTGTTCCATACGAAAAATCCAGCGGCAGGTCAAATACCTTTCTTTTACCGGAAAAATACTCTGTCAGCTGCCTGCATGCCTTCGACAGAAGTGGTGTCGAAGGTTCAGGGAAACTCACGGTATCTTCCCAATTCTCTGCTGTTCTCTTTATTTTTTCACGCAGACAAAGCCCTGTAATACTTCCATCCTCTTCGCGGATTTCCAATACTCCTATCCTGCTTTCATACAAACAACTATGTTCCATTTTTCTATTCCTGCGGATATTTCAGTCCCCACTGCCTGCGCAGCGCATCCATAACCTCCATCACCGTAATACTGTCCTTAAGCGGCATGGAACTGCTTTCGGTTTCGCCCTGTCCAATCCGCTTGGCACACTCCGCAAACTGGTACTCATACCCACTGATCTGCTCCGGCACCGCAATAAATTTCACCAGATTATCCCCCTGGTCGTAAACCGAAATGGACTGCGGATTATTAATATTCTCCACCACGATGTAGCCCTCACTGCCGTAAAAAATACCCTTGCGGTCCGACCGTCCATAGATACCATGGGTCAGTACCGCCATGCGTCCGTCTTTAAAGAAGAGTGTAATACTTTCCATTCCGTCCACCCCGGTGTCCGTCATCTGCACCGAAGATTCCATGCGCTCAATGTCCGTTCCAAAGTGCATCAGCGCAAAGTTAATTCCATATACGCCCACGTCCAGCAGCGCACCGCCTGCCAGTTCCGGCGCCACAATCCGGTAATTCTGGCTGATAACATAAGACAAATTCGCTGTCAGCGTCACAACTTTTCCAATGATTCCGCTGTCCAGCACATCCTGAATCAGCTTCCTGGACGGCATATATCTGGTCCAGATAGCCTCCGCCACAAACACACCAGCCTCTGCTGCCAGACGTTTGATTTCCTTTGCCTGGGCACTGTTCATCGTAAACGCCTTTTCACACAGCACCGGCTTTTTGTGGGCAATACAGAGCTTCATATCCTCGTAATGTCTGGAATGAGGGGTTGCAATATACACCAGCTCCACCGCCGGGTCTGACACCAGTTCCTCATAACTGCCGTATGCTTTTTCATAGCCATACTCCTTTGCTGCCTGCTCCGCCCGTTCCTTTGTCCGGGAAGCAATCGCATAACACTCCATGTTCTCCATGCGTGCAAGGGTCGGAGTGACACTCCGTACAATGTTTCCGGTTCCTAATACGCCAATTTTCATAAGGGTCCTCCTTTGCATGATTTTCTTTACTTAATCCTCAAAATCCTCGTCAAAAAACTCATCATACTCCTCATCTTCATAATCCGGGTATTGCTCTATCTGTCCTTTTTCTTTAATCACTTTGGGTTCTTTATATTCCTGTACTTCTTCTATTTTTTGTACATGAATGGTAAACATCCAGTCGTCACCAAAATCGTAATGCAGTGAAAAGTTCTGTCCTTTGCTCAACCAAATCTCATCAATCGCTGTTTTCGTTGATGGTTCTCCTTCCATAGGTTCACATTGATAACTGTTTCTGCCATACATTTTATTGTCCATACAAAATTCATACAGGTGATCGTATGTAAAATCATACGCATCCAGAATCGTTTCACACAGCTTATCCAGTGTCTCATTACCGGCTATTTCAATCACCCTGTATACAGTCCGTCCTAACCCTGCCGGGTATACTTTTAATGTGTATAAATTGTTCATCTTGTCCATCTCCATTTCTTCCTCAATCTTCCCCACCAGTCCAATATCCGCCGGCAGCCACGCCACCTCAAACAGCTCCTCCTTTGTCAGCCATCTCGCCGCCTCATGCTCCTTCAGCACCAGATCACCGGAAATAATACTGCTCCAGTAACACTTCATTGACAAATGGAAATTTGGATAATCATACTCTATCGTATCCAACAGTTCTCCCACGGCAATCTCCGTGTCCAGTTCCTCCCGGATTTCACGAATTAGTGCTTCCTCCGGGGTTTCTCCTGCTTCTATTTTTCCGCCCGGAAACTCCCAGCCACCTTTGAAATCGCCATAACCACGCTGGGTTGCAAAAATGATTGGTGCGCCCTGTTCATTGACTGCTTTGATGATTGCTGCTACTACGTTGATTGTTTTCATGTCTTTACTCCTTGTATTCTATGGTCAAAACCTACTCATTCACAATATACTCATATAAATCTTCCCGCACCGGAACATCCAGCAGCCATTCGATTTCCACTGCCGTCTTGTCCGTATTTGCCATGACAAACTCTTCCGCTCTTCCGGTTGCTTCCATATAACCCAGATAATAAAACTCCTTGGAAATTTTGTCATCCTTATTTTTACGAACAAACAGATGCACCTGGATTCCCCGCTCCTTTGCATGCAGGAAATTCTGGACATCTTCCGAACCGACAGACCTTCCAGACTTCGATATCGCAATCAACGTACTTGGACTTGTAAAGTGATCCTCATATTTTGTAGTGTCGCTGATATCTTCTGCTTTATCATAATTGATAAACACTGGAAAAGTTTTTGTTTTCTTGTCATACTTGTAACCACCAATATTTAATGGTACTTCGTTACTTTCCCAATTTAAAATTCGACACACATCCTCGTATGTATACTTCTGATAAAGCACCAGGTCGGTGTCCCTGTATCGTTCACTGAAATCACGTTCATAACGACTGATACCGAACTCTACCAACTCTTTCAATATTTCGTAAAACTCATGATTTGCCAGCATTTTGAGAAAGTTATCTGACGTCTGATACTCCCCAGCTTCTGTCTCGCTCTTTTTAAGCAAAACACACTCCGCATAAGTTGCTTTACTTGCCCCGGCAGGGAATTCATTTGTCATAATATTCGCAATATTTTCCTGCTGATTTTTGTCCATCTGAATTCCATAAGCTTCTTCCAAATCCGCACGTAATTTCGCAAAAACAGAAAAACCTGACAATCTGTGCACGTATGCAATCATTCTACGCAGCATTTGAAGTTCCTGAATTCTCTTTCCACTGGCAAGCTTTTTCGAAACAAATTCAATCACCTTTTCTTCTTCCGCTGATAAACGTACCGTATATTCCTTCTCATACTTTACAAGAAACTTATAATAAGAACCCAGACTATTATTATCAAAAATCCGAAGAACATCCATTTCTCCATAATCGTCAAAATCCTTTAATTTAGGAATTCTGCCCAGTTTATTTTTCAAATTTGTATAATTTTCTTTAATCATCCGGATATCACTAAAATTCGCATTGTCAATCGCTGTAAAAATACGCTTTCTGCTGATTTCATCAAAATGAATCGTGCTCGCACCTGGAATAACTCGTCCACCTTCCATAAGATAACGACGAATATTATCCTTGTTGTAGCTCCGGTCCCCGGAAAGGGCAATCGGAATCATAAAATTATTTTTATAATTACCAATAAAATCAAGTATTACAACGTACTCTTTCTCAGAAGCCTTTCTCAAACCTCGTCCCAACTGCTGAATAAATACAATTGGAGACTGGGTTGGTCTAAGCATAATCACCTGATTTACTTCTACAATATCCGTACCTTCGGAAAAAATATCTACCGTGATAATATAGTCCAAATACTCCTCTTCTCCCGAAACCACATCCATGGTCAATCGTTCGATCGCCTCCGCTCGTTTCTCTTCCGTATCCTCACCACTTAAGGCAAGTGTTTTCCAACCATACTCATTAAATTTCTTAGAAAGTTCTTTCGCTTCATCAATCCTACTACAAAATATAAGTCCTTTTACCCGCTCCCCACAATGCCCAAAATATGATGCTTGTTTCATCACATATTTCACACGTTCTTCACTTGTAAGATAGCGAAAGTTCTCTAACTTTTCTTCGAATGTAGTTCCTTCGTCCGAAATTACCGCCAAATCCGTTATGCCAAAGTAATGAAATGGACATAATAAATCCTCTTCCATCGCCTGTTTTAGACGAATTTCATAGGCAATGTTATGGTCAAATATTTCATAAATATTCCGCCCTTCCATGTTGTCATCACGCTTATCCGGAGTCGCGGTCATACCAAGCGTAAAAGCCGGGCTTAAATATTCCATGATTCTTTTATAACTGTCTGCACTGGTATGATGAGCTTCATCATATATACATGCTTCAAAATAATCCCTTGGAAACTTTTCTAAATGCTCCTGCTTACTAAGCGTTTGCACTGTAGCAAATATGAAATCGGCATCGTAATCGTGTTTAGAACCAGATACCAGTCCAGTCTTTATCTTACTTCCAAAAACACGTTCAAAGGAAGCCTTTGCCTGTTTTGCAATCTGGTTCCTATGCACCACAAACAAAACTCGACGGAACCCAAGTTCTCTCATAGCAAAGGCGGAGGCATAGGTTTTTCCGGTTCCTGTCGCAGAAATCAGTAATGCCTTGTCTACACCGTTTTGTCTAAGTTCTAACAAGTTATTGATAAACGCAACTTGCATAGAATTCGGCTGTAAACGATAATTTTCAACCGATGGAATTTCTTCTTGCAAAGCAATTTTCTTCTGTTGCGCAACCATCTTGTTAAATAATTGCTTTTCTTCATATCTTTTTCGATAAGACTCTATAAATTCCGCATATTCTACCGTATATTTTTTATCATTCCAAAGTTTCTCAAACTCATTTAATACAGCATTTCCCATCTCTCCATGGTTAGTTGATATGAGTTTGGTATTCCATTCCATATTTCGAGTCAATGCATCTTGTGTAAGGTTGGAACTTCCAATAATAAAATGATATTCCTCTGACTTTTGAAAAATATATCCTTTTGTATGAAAACCATTTCCGGCACGTTCCGTTTGATACATGCGCAAGTCAATATTGGAAAGCTTCGCAATGGTATCCAAGGCAATTGGATCACTGAAACACAAATAGTCTGTCGTCAAAATTCTACCGGAAACTCCTCTTCTCTCCAATTCCTGAAGTGTCTGCAAAAGAGGTGTTATTCCGCTTCTTGTAATAAATGCAACACTAATGGAAAAACTATCACATTTTAGCAATTCATCCTCTATCGTAGAAAAAACCTTTTGACCTTTTTTATTATCGTTATATACAAACTGTGGCTTATATGCTAAATTTGAATTAACAGTGGCATCAATAAAGGCTGTTTCGAATCCGGTTTTCAATTCGATTATTTTCTCTGGTGTCATATTGAAATCCTTTCTCAATCTGCTAAATTGAAATTTTATAAAATTTCCTATATCTTTCATTGATAAAAAGTATAACATGATATTCTTGCAAAATCCAGATAACTCCTCTATCTTCCACAAAAAACTCCCTACATTTTAGAGCATCCACCCCACATTCCACTATCCAAAACCTTCTGCAAACTCTGAATTACAGTCTCATAAGTTACCGGTACAAAAAGCAATCCCATCGTAATATCTTCATAATCACTTTTATATGCCTGACTCTCCAATATCTCTCGCAGAATATCCGCTACACATACCTCTTCCTTTGCAGACGGGCAGATACTCTGTTCCGAACGCACAGTCCTTACTTCTGGTATTAACTTTGGCAATTCATCTGAGATACCCATAGTTTCTACAATTTTGTGAACATCATATAAATGCCTGGAGTGACGTTCTATCTTCCCCTCCATATAGTAGTCACACAACGCAAATATCTTATCTACCAATGTCCTCTCAATTGTTTGTGTCGTGATTTCAAAAGGCATTAAATCATAGGTTTCAGCTAAATCCAAGCGATTATTTTTACTTAGAAAACGATAGATATAATTATCTACCTTACGTTTTGTGGTTGGAAATGGCAACATTGCTACATAAGTTTCAATCACTAATTCGGGCTTCAGAATACTGTTCTGCTCATAAACAGATGGATAACCTACCTTGTAACAGTTATAGTTTCTTCGACTTCTTGTTGTATCAAGATTATTAATTGGAAACCCAAGTGCTTCCATGGTAGAAACTATATTCTTTTTTAACTGCTTCTTTCTGCTTTCTCCCGGCGTACCGGATTCTGCGGTATAAGACAAATCGATATCCTCTGAAAATCGGTCTAATAACTGATAACACTTTGTAAGCGATGTACCACCTTTAAACACCAGATCATTTATCTTTTCTGCCAGCGTCTTCAGCGTAACCGTTACATAATAATCTTTTTCGATTACATTCGTCGGAATAGCCAGCTCACTAGCGGCACCGATAATCAATTCAGTAAATGCTTCTTTATCATGATGCAAATTCATAAATCATCCCCCATTCGATTAATTTTTTTGCTGTTGCACCAGTTAATCCAGAGGAAACTTCTGAAAGCTGTTCTTTTGTAAAACGTTTCTGTTTCATATAAGAAAGTATTGTTTCTATTGCTTCATCTAGTGGCAGTTCCGTATATTTTTCAGTCTGACCGATTCCGTCTAAAAGCTGTAAAAGCTCTGCATTGTTATCTGAAACAGTAACTGCAGGCTTTTTAATTCTAACCTTCTGATTTCCCACGGTAATCGTTCGTCCGTTTGTAGCTTCTTTATTCGTAACGATTTCAATTACCGCAGGCATTTGTGTCGTTAATCCAAGCTGGTTTGCAAAAGAGATTCCTGTTATATAACCGTATGTTTCAGACTTATTTTTCACATATTTGCGCATAATAACCAGAAAGGGATCAAGATAACTTTTTCCTAACAGTCCTCCTTGTTTTGGGATATAGTAAATTCCGTTATCATATCTCTCTAAAAAACCATTTGCCACAAGTCTCTTTACTGCCTGACGTACTGCATTTTCAGATAATCCTTCTATGGATAACTCATTTAAAAATATCGGTTCGTTGTATCCAAACTTTTCCATTAAGTAAGATTGTAACATACTCTCACCTCCATATATACAGTACCATATTTATATTTTTGTTGTCAATATTTATGTCATCCCTATAATGATTATGTGCAAAGAGTAATATGATAAACCAAGAAAACAATTCCTTTTTACGTCATTCCTACGTAGCATGACACTTTTCCATGACAAAAAAATCCCCTCAGTCATCCATCTTCCGACAGAATCCCAAGGGAACCTTTCCACTTATACTTTCTCTTTTCTCCCGCCTAAAACAGCGTCATCTGCTCCACCACCTCAATCTGTGAAGCCACAATCGTCTCTTCCTCCGTTCCTCTTCTGTGTTCGCCTCTTAAATACATCGTTCCGTTCCTAAGGCTCGCCGCCACCAGATTCAGCACATAAATATTGTCAAACCGTCCATAAATCGAATCTCCGCCAAGACCCGACAGGCAGATTAACTGTGTGTTCATCTTCTTCGCCATGTCCATCAGCGGTTTCAACAGGTGTGCCGCATTGGTCTGAGCAAACGGGTTGTCCATTACAAGCACCTTGCCCTCGTTCTTATCGGCAAAAATGTCGGTAGCGTCCCGGCGCATATAGTGAAGCAGGCTTGCCAGCACCACGAACGCAGACAAGAAACCTTCTCCACCGGAGTTTTTCGCCACTTCCGCCCAGGTAATGGCATACTCCCGCTGCTCTTCAATCTTATACAGCCGGATCTGGATATTTCCTATGCCGACCACGGAATTATACAGATTCTTTGTTGTAACATGGACACCAAAGTAATCCGCAGCATTTTCATTCCGTTCATAAATTTCCACGCCGCTCTGGGTCAGTTCATTCATGAAATCATCCAGGCGCTGCTTATACAGTCCTTCGTTTTCTTCCCAGTCCGGCAACTGCAGACGCAGCATTTTGACCGGTTTTTCCCGAATCGTAATCGTGGAATTATTGTCAATCTGGGACAGGTTGTTATGCACTTCCTTTACATAGTCTTCTAACAGTCCTTCCAGACGCTCTTTTTCCTTTTCCACCATGCCGATGTCTACCGCCAGTTTTTCCATCTGGCTGTCATAGGACTGCACGGTAGTATGCAGCTGTTCCAGCACCAGTACCGCCTGTTCCGTGACAGAAAGCATGGCCTCTAATGGTTTCCGGTAATAATCCTCCTGGTAGCTTTCCTTGCGGAGCAGGGAATGCAGCTGGTGTTCCAGACTACCCTTTTCTTTTTTCTGGTCCTCCATTCCCTGACGGTAATCCCGTCGCATGACTCCGGCAAATTTGCGCAGGGCATCCTCTTCCATTTGCAGGAAATCTTCTTCCCATACAAGCACTTCCCGGACCATAAAATCCTGATATTCCGAAAAAGCGTCCAACTGTCCTTTCAGGCTGTTTAACTGCTTCTCCACACGCTGGCTTTCTTTTATCAGTTCCTTCTTCTGATAATCCAGCTGATTTTTTCTGGCATCAAAATCCACGGTGAAAATTTCTGCCTTTGGCAAAGGCTCCTCTTTTCCACACTGCTCCAGAATTCCTTTTTTCTTATCCACAATCCGGCTGTTTATAATCCCAATCTGCTTGTCCTCTTCGTTCCAGGCATAGTTTTTTTGTGCAAGCTTTTTCTTCCGGTCCTCCTGTAAACTTTCCTGATGACGGCATTCCTTTTCGTTAAAAATAGTATTCTTCCAGACGTTGTCTGCCAGTCCAAACCGTGTCTGGAGCCTCTTTAATTCTCCTTCCGCCTTCTCTAACTGTCCCCGCTGCTTTTCCTGCTGACGCTCCAGTTCCTGTAATTCCGTGGACATCTGGGTGGTAATGGCTTCATACCGGGCTTCCAGCTTCTGTGCCTCTTCCTCTGTCGTTTTTTCCGTCTGGGAAATTGCGTTCTGCTGCTCATCCAGTTCAAAGCCTTCATACTTTGCCGCACTTCTTTGCAGTTCTTCTCCAAACCGTTTCAGCTCCAAAGCTTCTGCTTCCAGCGTCTTTAACCGTTCTTCCAGTGCTTCCCGCTGGACGGCTGCCCTGTCCTTTGCTTCCTGGACTCTGGTCTGCTCTTTTGCAATCCGTCCCTCTTCCTTCCGCTGCTCTGTATAGGTTTCATAAGCCTTGCAGAACAATGCAAAATCCGTCTCCCGGCGTTTGCACCAGTCAATTTCCTGCCGTTCCTTCTGGATGGTCTGTTGCAATTCCTTTATGGTCTGTTCCAGTTCCCGGCGCTCTTCCTGGGCTTTCCGGATGGTTTCCTTCAGGGCTTCGATTCGCTCCTCCGCTTCTGTCTGGCTGTTCTGGTTCTGTTCCAGCAGCTCCTTTGTCACCCTCTGTTCTGCCAGACGGTTCTTCTTTGCCAGATACTCTTCGTATTCCGCCTGCCGTTTTTCCACCTGCTCCTGTTTCTTCTGGATTTCGGCATCCTTCTGTGCAATCAGCACCCGCAGAGCCTCTTCATTCAGCAGTTTTTCATTAAACCACAGATAAAAACTAATGCCGGATAAATGCAGTACGGAACTGTCTTTCTCCGCCAGTACCTCTTCCAGCGCTTCCCTTGGAATCAGTGGAATCGGAAACGAGGTATACACCTCCTTCTCCTGCTGTTCCAGCTTTTTGATTTCTGCCCGTGGAAGAATCAGGGAATATGGCAGAAATGGTTGCCGGCGCACCAGACGCTGGTTCTCTTCCTCACTGTATCCGTTCTTTTCCAGCCAGCGCATACCGGACACCGGATGAAGCTCCAGCTCTTTTAACAAGTCCTCAAAGTCTTCCGGAAGTTCCATAACCTCACCGGAAGTCAGTTTTTTCCACTCCTGCCGCAGGGCATGGACCTCCTGCTCCAGCTCACTTCGTCTGCGGTTAATGTCTGCCAGCTTCCGGTCAGCCGCCTCCAGCAGTTTCTCCTGCTGCCACAGCTTCGTTTCATCCAGCTCCAGATAACGCATAATAACACGTCTCTCTTCCAGCTGTTTCTGCAGTTCTTCCCCTTCCTTTTCCAGTTCCTTCAGGGAATAGTTCTGCTGCGTTACCTCTACATGCTTGTCTTCTATGCCGCGTTCACAGCTTCTCTTCTGTTCTTCCGCCTCATTCTGGCGCTTTCCATGACTGGCACAGCGGCGCACCAGTTCCTCCTGCTGCTTCTCGTATTCTGCCCGTTTAATTTCCAGATAACCAGCCTCATAATCGCCCACGATATTTCTGGCAAACTGCTCGCTGTAATTCCGGTTAAAATCTGCTTCTTTTTCTCCAAAAACCTTAATTTGGCTCCTGCATTCCGTCAGGGAAACCAAAAGCTCCGACAGACGGTTCTGGCATTCTGCTTCCTTCTGCTTCTGTGCCAGACACGTTGCTTCTGTTTCTTCCTGCTCTTCCCTCTTTGCTTCCACTTTAACCGTATGCTCCGACAAACGGTTCCGGTAATACCGGTTCAGTCTGCCTCCAATACTCTGCCGCTCCGGTTCCAGCTCTTCTTCATCCTGCTTCAATACATCCAGCTTTTCCGTCAGCAGCTGGTATTCCTTCCGGCATTCCTCTACCTGCTCCTGCTGTCTGGCACATTCCAACAAATGAATCTGATGTTCAATTTTATTCAGTTCCTCTTCCAGTGCGTCCCGTTCAAAACCCAGCATATCCCGGTTGCTGCTGCGGTTCCGCAGTTCTTCCGCCAGCTGATGTACCTCCATGGACAGCTTCTCATACACTACGTGGGCAATGTTTTCCTCACAGTCCTGCTTCTGTTCTTCCAGTTTTTGAAGTTCCTGCTGTACCAGTGTCTCCAACCGGTACAGTTCTTTCAAAAAGCAGGCAATCCGGTTTTCCATTGCCACTACCTTCGCTTCCTGTTCCTGATACCGCTTCGCCTTTTCTTCTACCGTAAGCATATCTTCCTTGAATTTCAGAATCGTATCCCGGCGTTCGATTTTGGACTTATTGTCCTTATACATGGTGACATACTTTCCGATAATACTCTGGAATTCCTTCATCCGATCGGACTCACGGTTCAGCTTGCTTTCCACTGTAGGCATGAACCACTTTTCAATTAAGTCTTTTTCATTTTTACAGTCAATAAAAAGCTCCGACAGACCGGATTCTTTCAGGTTCACCTTTTTTATAATATTTTCCCATTCTTTATAGTAAATCTGGTATTCTTCCAGCTTGTCAAAGTACTGTCTGGACTGGGCATAATTATTCATGTCGTAGTAAAAAAACTTCAAGGACTTGTCCCGTTTATAAGTTTCAAACAACTGCCGGCAGGCAGAAAATCCCTTCAGGGCAATTTCTTTTTTTGTTTTTTCTACTACCGGAAGGTTATAAATATCCTGCTCGCAGCGTGTCGTATATTCGCTGATAAAATTAATGATTTCCAATGGTTCCGCAGACTGTTCCTCGGAAACCTGGCTTTTCCGCACCATCATACCGGTCAGACAGTAGCCTGCCCCATGGTCCAGCGCCCATTCCACCAGAATAAAGGTCGGTTTTGCGGTCGTAAAGTAGCTTTCAAAAGGCCGGTCCTTTGTTTTCCGGTACTGCTTATGTACAAAAGGCGCTGTCATCATCTGCACCAGCACCGACTTACCACCGCCGTTCCGCAGGGAAAACAGCGTACTCTGCCCACCCAGCTGAAAAGTTTCGTCACTGATACAGATGGCGTTGTTATTATAATTCAGATTGATAATCCGGACTGCGTTTATTTTACTCATTCTCCCAATACCTTTCTGATTCTCTGGAAATTATTCTGGTTTAACAGGTTCCAGTCCATCAAATTGTCTAACTTCCGGGTTGTTTTAATCATTTCATCCTCTTCCACATAGTCAATCAGGTTCTGCTTTTCCAGAAATTTAAAAATTGTATGCAAAAATCCTTCTTTTGTGGTCTTCGCTCTGGAACCTTTGTCATCGGACTTTAACGCCTCGTATGCTTCCAGCATATTTCGGAATGCAATGCCTTTATGCTCTTCTTCCTCTTCCGTGGTATTCGCCACACCTTCTTTTAAACGCTCGGAGATGCTGTTCTGCAGTTCTCCCACCCGGATATACTCCCTGGATTTACTGCTGCTTCCCTGACCGTCAAAAAACTCCACCAACAGAGTCAGAATGACAAACTGGGACAAATAAAAGTCCTTGTCTGTACCCGTGGACTTGCACAGCTCTGCCTTTAATTTTGCCTTGGAAAAACCCAGAAACACATTTTCTTCCTTCGGAATCAGATAAATGGTATTTCCATAACGTTCCATCGTACTTAACGCTTCCTCCGCCTGGGACTTCACCAGATTCTGCACCTGTTCCTCTTCCGTGTAGGCACGGAACAGCCGCTGCTCCTCTTCTTCCTGTAATTCATGGTGCTCCAGCAGATAATAAAAAATCTGCTGGCTCAGCCTGATTTCACCTAATTCGTATGCCATATCTTATCTCCCATTCTGTCTGCTGTATGTACTACCTGCGTTCGCGGCTGGTACACTACTCCAGCACAATCTGCACATTGGAACACCGTATCGTCCGCTTCCGTCCCTGTTCATCCGGAATCCCGGAAAACTCCACCACCGGACTGTTCTCCAGCTTCCGTACCATAATTTTGGAAATACCGCTTCGTTTTTCTTCCTGCTCCACCAGCCGGAGCAGCATTTCGTGAAGCTGGAATTCCATGCTCTGCTCCGTGATATACTCACTCTTTTCCTTCCGCAGCACATTCAGGTCAATTTCCCGGCTCTTAATCAGCTCCACCATAATCTCTTTAAAAATATCAATGGTCGGAATCAGAACCGGAAGCCTTTGCTCTTCCTCCTGCTCTGTCCGCTCTTTGATTTCCTGTAAAGTGACGGTTCCCTTTTCCAGTGCCATGTCCAGAATCAGTAACAGACTGCCTTCATATTTTTTTAACTTTTCTTCCTGACGGCGCAGCAGTTCCTCCTGCCAGTCCTCTTCGTCAAAATCAATAACCTCGGTTTCCTCTTCTGTTTTCTTTTTCCGCACCGGACGCTGCAGCTCCATTGCTTTGTTTAAATTGTAGATTTTGTCTGGCTCCTGGTAAAACAGCGGCCGTAAAAACACATCCAGCCGGTCCAGTACTGACGCATCCTGCAACACCTTGTCATATAGTTCCGTCCGCAGAGGAAACCGCTGAATCAATGACATCTGTGCCAGCAGTTCCAGCTCTTTGTCGTACAAAATCTTCAAATCAAAGTGGGAATTTAAAATTTTCTGGTGTTCATCCAGACCACGGTTCAGATAGTGTTCGATAATCCGCAGATTGTTCAGTTTTTCTTCATCCTCCGCAGACAGTTTCCGCACATTAATGTTCTGCTCCTCCAGCTCCAGGGCACGTTTCTTTACGGTCTCCCGGTAGTTCTGGAACTTCTGCTTTGTGGAATCTATGGTTTCCATATTTTCTTCCAGAATCGTCTTATAATCCGCCACAGAATAGTTCAGGGCATTTCTCCGTACCCGAAGCATAGCCTCCTGAATTTTCTGAAGCTGGATACGGAGCAGATTAAACACACTTTTGATTTCATCCACTGCTTTGTCATAACTCTGCTTTTCCAGATGCATTTTGAAAATCATTTCATGAATCGTCAGCTTCATGTTATTTTCAATTTCCAGCGTGGATAACAGAAGATTATAACCATCATCCGTCAGATAATAAGACGTTCTTTTTACATCCGAATCCAGATACACAATCCGGTTGGCAATATAGCTGATATTCATGATTTTATAAGCTCTCTGCTCAAATTCATACCCGTCAAAATACATGGATTTTCCTTCATTGGACAGCACCACATTGACAATAAAATCCCCAAGAGCCTTGCAGTCCTCATAGGAAATATTTTTATGAAAATAGGTAGTATTCAATATATCCAGATACGCCCCGATATCATCCAGCGTACAGTGTTCTTCTTTCAGGGACTGCTCCATAATATAGAGAAGCAGGGCAAAAATTATATTTAACTGTTCATCCAGTTTCAACAGTCCGTATGTTTTCCAGGTCTGCTTCTGGGCACTGTTCTGTAACAGTAACCCGTACATTCCCACATGCTTCATTCGTTTTGGAAACTGCTTTAAAAATTCAAACTGCATTTCTGCATTTCCTCCATATGCTTCTCAAAAATCTTGTAACTACTCATTTTTTCTACTTGAACCGTTGTTACAAATCCTCCACGGACAATATTTCCTGTGGAATATAACATCCTGACTCTAACAGCCTTTGTATCTTCTCCTGAATTTCTCTGTCAAAAAAAGAATAAAACAACTCCCCAATTTTCTGGTTCTGTCTCTCTTTCATCCGGGGAAGTTTTTCAAAACCCATTTTTTCTGCTTTCTGCAGCATGGCAGCATATCCTTGTACAAATGGCTGTACCTTATATTCCCCGGCAAACTGTTCTGCCAGTGTTTCATAAATCAGAATTCCTTCATAGTCAATATCACCAAGATAATACAGTATATTCTCTTTTTCCTTCATATAAGGCTCGGCACAAAGAGAAAAATCCTGAAAAGAACGGTAAATTCCTTTTCCTGCACCATAAATCACTGTTCCAATTTCCGTATCAATTATTCTGTTCTGTCCAGTCAGCAAATGCTTTCGCATACTGTAAAACGTATCCTTATTTTCCAGAATCAACATATTCTGCGGAGTGGTTCTTGTGTGCACATAATACGACAGCGGTTCTGTTGTTTCATACACATTCAACTGCTCCATGGAAATTCCACATCTCTTTAAAATCTTTTTTCCCTGCTCTTCTTTTAAAAATTTCTCCCGGTGCCAGATTTCAAAACTGCGTTCATTCAGTGATTTTGCTGTGCTCAAACTCTCCCGGTTCGTTTTTAAAAATTGATTCAACCTAAGAACCCATTCCCGGTCCTCTACATATTGCTTCCGATGACCCAGGTAATAATCCGTTGAAATCATGGACACAAAAAGGTAAGAAAGTTCTTCCACGTATGCAGAAAAATCTTCCTTACCTTCTATCACCCAGTATTCTTTAAACAATGCCGGCTTTTTCCCATTCAGCCCGGTAGTCTTTACTGGTTTTATTTTTTCTTCCTGGATCAGGGCAGTCACTACAGAATAAAGTTCCATATAATCATTTATTTTATGTGTTTTCTCCAACTGACTCAGGGTAATCCTCTTCACTGTTTTTGTTCCTGCTCTTTCCGTGTTACTAATTTTTTATAATCTCTTCGTAAATATCCCTAATTACTACAATATCTTCTTCCAGCTCATCCGCAATGACTTCCAGGGATTTTCCTTTTGCGATTTTCCGCTCCACCAGCTCACGAAGCTTATTCCGGGCACCGAGGGCAATTCCTCTTTTTTCTCCTCTTTTTTCCGCTTCTTCTTCAATTGCTTCACTTAAATTGCACACCTCCGACACCCTCCTTCTCATATCTGCTGCGATTGGCACATTATACTCGTTCCGCAAAATCTCCTTCTTCTGCTCCGGAGACATCTTTCCTGAAAATATTGTACCAAGAAACCTATGTAATTTCAATTCCTCTTTTTCTGCTTTTGCCAGTTTCTTTGATAAGCGGATCACAATAATTTCAGAAAGCTGATACCTCTCCTCCGTCGGTACTTTTCCCAGCAGTGACTCCCGCTCTGTATAATACCGTGTTATCGTATTTCCTCTTTTCTCCGGACAGTTCAGTACCAGCCAGATAGAATACACCTTTTTCAGCTTCTGAAACTCTTCTCCGGTAAATACTTCCCCATACTGGGAAGACAACATTCTTGCCACATAAAATGCCCCTCGTTCCGGAATTGTATACTTTGACGGTTCTGCTTTCTGTGCCTCTACATTAATCAATAACTGAAACTCCCGGCTTCCTTCCGGTAAACCTAATGCAAATTTAATATCAAAGGTATACGTTCCTTCTCCGGGAATATTGCTCTCTGTATTATCACCACAAATTGCTGTACCAGAATACCGATTTGTTTCCCCTGGTGGAACCGGAACCGTTGCCACCTCTGGGGTTCCTTCAATATACGATACAATTCGTTCTGGTTCCATCCCCTTGAACTCTGTAATTACCCCTGCAATAATATGCGCCAGAATAATTTTTTCACTCAGCAGGTATTTCACTTCACTGTCATACTGTGCCCGCAGCCCTGCCAGATCCATTTTTCTTATCATCTCCTTGTATAACTGTTCTTCCTTTTCCAAATGATTGCATTACCTCCTCCTGTTCCTTATATCCCTGCATTTTACAAATGTGGAATCGCAGCTGATTCTGTCAGATTATGATTACCTTTTCCAGACATTTCAGGCAGAAGACGAACTCCCCTTCCCCTGAACAAAATATAAAAGAAAACACAGATGAGACTATTTCTATTCCCATCTGCGTCCATCCTATCACATATTCGTTTATTTATCCAGTGCCAGTTTTCCCAAAAGTGCTCGCTCTGGTAAATTCGCTTTTTTCCTTTATTTCCGCATAGTTGCAGTACTTTATTTTTCCAAAACCGCTTTATTTTTTGTGCATAATGTACAAAATTCCACTGCTATTTTCTACATTTGAGACAGTAGTTTTACGCTATTCTTTTGCGGCTGCCACCTTTGCTTCACTCTCTTCTGTCTTTTCCTCCCGCTTCGTTACAATCGCCGCCTCTACCATATGATTCTGGATTTTCACCACTTTCACTGTCAGGACACCAATCTCCAGGGTAAACTTATCCCCATCTGCCGGGACTTTGCCCAGTGTATGAAAAATCAGTCCGTTAAATGTTCCGAAATCTTCACAATACAAGGTAACATCCAGCTTTTCTGATACATCTTCCAACAAGGCGCTTCCATGAATTTTCCAGGTATTTTCACCAATGGACTTGATATGCTCCTCATTTTCATCCACATCATCATAAGCATAATAATCACCCACAAGCTGTTCAATTAAGTCTTTCATGGTTATAACGCCCATCATGCCACCATACTCATCCAGCACAATTGCCATGGTACGCTTTCCCTTCTTCATGTTACGGAACAGACGGTCTGCCTTAATGGTTGCCGGAACAAAGTACGGATCACGGACCGCATGCTTCATCACAGACTCCCGGCTCTTATCCTCTAATCGGAAATATTCCTTTGCCTTTAATACTCCCACAATATTATCCGCTGAATCCTCACAGATCGGGTAAGAAGCATGGCGTGTATTATGAATGGTCTCTTTCCATACCTCCATGTCTTCTGCCAGATCCAACATAATCACTTCTGTCCGGTGGGTTACCAGTTCTCCTGCAGAAATATCATCAAATTCAAACACATTCTGGATAAATTCCCGTTCTGCATCATCAATCGTACCATTTTCACTGCCGACATCCACCATCATACGGATTTCTTCTTCACTGACCTCGTCATCCTTGGCATTTGGGTCAATTCCCAGCAGCCGGAGACATCCGTTCGTTGAAACAGTAAGCAGACTGACCAGTGGCTTAAAAACAGCAGCAATGGTGCTGATAAAGCCTGACATTCCAAGAGCCAGCGTCTCTGCCTTACGCATGGCAACCTGCTTTGGTACCAGTTCCCCAAACACCAGTGTAAAAAACGACAAAATAACAGTAATTAAAATTACCGCAACAGAATCCAGCACTTCCGGAGAAATCGATACCCCAAGTCCCACGACCCATTCCACCAGCACACCGGAAAAATTTTCTGCCGCAAATGCGGAACCTAAAAATCCGGATAAGGTGATGGCCACCTGTATCGTAGCGAGAAACCTTGCGGGCTGGCTGGTAAGCTTCACCAGCCTCTGCGCACGTTTATCCCCATCCGACGCCATTCTGGAAAGTTTGGCGTCATTCATGGAAATTACAGCAATTTCAGCGCAGGCAAACACCGCATTCAGTGCAATTAACAAAACCTGCAGTAAAATCATTAATCCAATCGAATTCATTGTTCCACCTCTTAATTTTATGTACCGATGCCTGTCTGTCATGAAGCATCGGATATTTCCATCTTATCAGAATTTGTCCTGCTTTACTACTGTTTTTTTTACTTTTTACCAGGTCTTTGCCTTCTCACACCCGCATACTGCTATTGACCTTCTTTCCCAAAAAATGCTATGATAGCATCGTGATATAATCAAAAAAAAACGAATGGAGGAACCAATCATGCTTGGAATTTTGTATTGTCATAAATCTGTGCTTCCTTATCAGGAACTTCGTACCTTGCTTACAGAACATAATATAGATACGGTCTGTCTGGAAGCAGAAACCCTCCCTGCGGAAAACTTTACTGCCGGACAATCTGTAAACCCGCTTGCTTCGTATGATGTTCTGCTGAATGTCATGGATTCCTATTATCCGGAAGAACAACTGCCGCTTCTGGTGGACTATTTTAACCAGGGGGGACATATCATCAACCTCTGTCCAGCCCCATTTACCGTAAGTTTGACCAGTGGACAGACCAACCACCGCGCCCTGCGCAGCTTTGAAATCATCGATGATTTTCATCCAATAAAGGAACACAATGCTTTCCTTTCTACCTGGTATGGCGAAACATCCAGCCTGTCCCTGACGGGATTTTACGGCGGAGTATACCATCTATGTGACCAGGAGAACGGAAAAAACCAGCGCATCGCTTATCTTGAGCACCTCATGGATGCCTGGGATACCGAAGGCCGTCTGCTGGCAGCTGCCATGCTCCGTATCGTTACTCATAAAAAAGGCAGCATGACCCTCTGTAATTTTGACCTTGCCGGGGCTCTTTCTGCCAATAACGATTGCAGTCAGACTGCTTTTTTACAGAAAGCACTTGTACAGGCTGTAAAGAAAAATCTTGCCGGAACAGCACTGCTGACTATCGACTCCCATTATTCCAGATACACACGGGAAGAGGCGAAACTTATCCGCATTTCTGCCATTCCACTGACGATAACTGCAGGAACCACGGCCACATTACATCTCCGCATTTACCAGACACAGGAAGCAACCAGCGACGATACTCTTGTTTACGAAACCAGCTGCCGCATTACCCTTCCTTATGAAACCATTCTTTCTCCAGTATTGGAAAAATCGGGATTATACCGGATAGAAGCTGCCTTATGTACCGTTTCTGATGTCTGTCCGGAAACAGTCATTACTACCTGTACTACCGGTATTCTTGTCCTGACCAGGGAAGAACTGCTTCATGAAGTACAGAATTTCCATCCAATGTATATCGATGAATCCATTTCCAGCGATTACTGCGTTGTTGACGGAAAGATTACCGCCATTCTGGGCACCACCTATTTTGTCACCGATGTTTACCGGGAATGTTTTTATTCCATGAACGCCTGGCTGTGTGCTAAAGAAATGGCCCAGCTTTCCGCTGACGGGTTTAACGTCCTTCGAAGCGGTAACTGGTACTACATTCCGGAATTTTACAACAATGACGGCAGTATTGGAGAGCGTGGAAAACGTGCCATGGAAACCTTTTTCTACCTGGCAGCAAAACAGGGCTTTACTGTCCAGTTTGCCCTTGGCACAGTCCTGTTAAACCAATGGGATACCAGCCGTTCTCCCATTCATGACAAAGGCATGCGCAAAAAATGCATGACTCTGATCCGTTCCTTCGCCGAATACTTCAAAGACTTTAAAAACGTCATGATGGACATTGTGAATGAGCCTTCCTATTCCAACCGGGGCGCCTGGTCACCGGGCAAGCCTTCCATGGAAGCAGGCGAACGAATGCGCTGGCACGAATGGCTGAAAGAAAAATACGGCACCATCCAGAACCTGCGGACAGCCTGGGGAGAAAGCCCAACGGTTCTCACCAGTTTTGATGATGTGGTTATGCCGGAAAACCATCTGTTCGGCCGTGGTCTTGCCCGCACGGAACAGCGCCTCAACCATACCCCGCTGGCTGATTTCTTCGCCTTTGCCAGAACCGAATTTTCCGGCTGGACAAAAGAAATCCGCAGTATTGTACGGGAAATTGCACCGGATATGACTGTAATCATGGGACGTGACGAAACGTTACGTATTCCGGAACAACAGACAGAGGTTCTTGCCGGCAGCATTGATATGGTATGCTGGCACCAGTGGAACTACAATTCCGATATTTTCACGGAGTATCTGATGAACCGTGTCCGGGGTAAAATCTGCGTAGCCCAGGAACTTGGCATGTATAAATTTGACGATATCCGTTCCGGCAAACGCCACACGGATGAAGAAATGGTTGACAAGCTGAACAACAAACTGTTATGTGCCTTTGGAAACTTTGTACAATGGCAGTCCCATGATGACCCATTCATGTGGGAGCTCAGTGAGAATTCCCTTGGCCTTTACCGGGCGGATCTTTCTCCGACACCATCCCTTCAGGCCACCCGGGAACTGGTCCAGGCGGAACGCTCCATGCAGCATCTGATGAAACACCGTGACTATGACAAAGTAAAAATCTGTACGGTATACGGCACTTCCTACCACTTTGGTGTGGAACATCCTTTTGCACTGCAGGGCATGCGCAACTTTACCTACGCCATGTTCCATGAACTGAAAGAACCGTCTGATTTCATGCTGGAACACCTGTTTACCAAAGAACATGCTTCTGCCATTGGAACTCCTAGGTTAATCATTCTTCCGGCTATGCAGATGCTCGGAAAAAACTGCTGGAAGGAACTATTAGCTTATGTAGAAAACGGAGCTGTCCTTTTAGTGAATGGATGTATTGACAAAGATGAATTTTTCGGTGCCGATGCCAAAATCTCTGCCCTGGACAGGAACTATTCCACAAGAAATTTAAGAGATTTCGAATCCATTGTGATTGATGGAAACACATATACGCTGGATTTCCGCCGTATGACCGGTTATGCAGATGTATCAAATTTACTGGACTGTGGGGAAATTATGCAGAACTCCATCGCAGAATACCAGGTGGGAGATGGCACCATCCTTTACTGCCCATACCCTCTGGAATTATCCACAAATACCGATGCCATGGCCGCCTGCTACCGCTATGCCATTAAAAAAGCCCAGGCAGCAAACGGTATATACCATCTGACGGAAGGCCGTCCGAATATTCTGCTGCATGCTGCCTCTTATGAAAACTGTACCGTTTATACCCTCATTAATGAAGGTCCGGCAGATTCCATTACCTTTACAGATCTTCGGAGCGGCATCACCTACACGGTTCGTCTCGGCATAATTGGCGGTGGTAAACTCTGGATCAATGAAACCGGAGAAATTTTACAGAAATTTGGTGAAATGGAGGTAACCGTTTAATCCTCGTTCCCCTTCCTCTTTCTTCCTCCGGCGGATCGCACAAATTTGCAGTAGAATTTGCAGCTTCGCTGCGCAAATTCGGCATGGGAAACGCTTTAACCAGCGTTTCCCTTTATCTTTCAGAAAATGTCTCCCTGTATACGTTCTCCACTTCCTCTTTTGTCGCCAGATCCTGGGAAAACGCACTGGCACTGCCGGCCGCCAGCCCCATCCGAAATGCATACCCATACTCCTTTTTTTCCGTCCAGCCTGCCAAAAATCCTGCCACCATGGAATCTCCGGCACCAACCGGATTCACTACGGTTCCTTCCGGTGCTTCGCTCAAATGCACTGTTCCCATTTCATCCACCAGTACTGCTCCAAGTCCTCCCATGGAAACCAGTACATTCCGCGCCCCCTGTTCCTGCATTTTCTCTGCATACGGCACCACCTCTTCCCTGGATGAAAACGTTACACCGAACAGTTCGCCCAGTTCATGATGATTTGGTTTAACCAGAAACGGACGATAGGACAATACATTCCACAACAGTTCCTTTGTCGCATCAACCACCACTAAAATCTCCTTTGCCACCAGACGCTTCATAATATCCATATAAATCGTTGCCGGCATGGAAGCCGGAATACTGCCGGCCAGTACCAGCACATCCCCATTCTGCAGCTGCCGCTCCAGATATTCTGTTATTTCCCGCACTTTTTCTTCCGGAATCTCCGGCCCCATACCATTAATTTCAGTACCATCTGTGTTCCTGACTTTTACATTAATCCTGGAACATCCCTCCGGAAGTTTCACAAAGGCTGCTGCCACTCCTTTCTGCGCCACCCGGCGTTCAATTTCTTCCCCTACAAAACCTGCCAGAAAACCAAGGGCGGTTGTTTCAAAACCAAGATTTTTCAGTACAAAAGACACATTCAGTCCCTTGCCGCCGGGCAGCATCTGCTCATACGAGGTCCGGTTGGTACTTCCCAGGGACAAATCCTTTACTTCTACAATATAATCCAGTGCCGGATTAAACGTCATGGTGTAAATCATAACTATCTCCTTTTCTATCCATAAACAGTTTACTACGTACCAGTATATCGCTGTCCTGTAAAAAAAGCAACTTATGAAAACTTCGGAATCCTTCTCTGACAGCCGCTGGTTTTACAGTTAAAATGCACAAAAAATCACCAGAAAACCCATCGTATTCTTGACAAAATGACCAGCCTGATGTATACTGAATATTGACTAAATACTTTTGAATTATCACACTTTTTAATTCAAAAGTTCAGAAAATCCAAATTCAGAGTAGGAGAATATATATGGTAGAGTACATACTGGGGAACTATCTGGTAGAAACCGGAAAAATCACCAAGGAACAGCTGGCACAGACTCTGGAAAAGCAGGACTCTGTCCGCGTAAAGCTTGGTCTTATTGCAGTAGATGAAGGCATGATGTCCTTAGAACAGACAAACGAAGTCAACAGACTTCAGGCTCTGATGGACCAGCGTTTTGGTGACATTGCTGTGCAGAAAGGATATTTATCTGAAGATCAGGTAAGCAAATTATTAAAGAAACAGGGCAACGCCTATCTTTCTTTTATCCAGACACTGGTAGACGGCAATTATCTGGACATGGAAGATATCGATTTAGTGGTAAATTCCTTCCGTCTCATTAATAACTACAGCAATTCCGAAATGGAAGATTTAAAGAGTGATGAGCCGGAGCGTATTGTTCCTTTGTTTATTCCGGAAGAAGGAAAACAGTTTACTACACTGATTTCCACCGCTGTAAAAACTTTAATCCGTTTAATCGACCGTCATATTTATATTGGTAAAGCAGAAATGACAACCACATTCCCTGCCAGGGACATGGTAAGCCAGTCCTTAAAGGGAGATCCTGGTTATGTTTCCTGCCTTTCTGATGGTAATGGCGCCCTGCTTCAGGTCTGCTCCGTTTACGGTCAGGAAGATTTTACCGAACTTGATTTAGATGCCCTGGATGCAGCAGGCGAGCTGTTGAACTGCATTAATGGTCTTTATGCTTCTTCTTTAAGCAGGGAAGGACATTTTCTGGAGCTCATGCCTCCGGACTATGATGATGTCACCGATAAAGCAAAGACCGTTATCTGCAAAGTACCTGTCTTTATTGACGACCAGAAATTTTATTTTACAGTAGCAGAGCTTGCATAGGAGGATTAGATATATGGCAACAGTTTTAATGGTAGATGATTCCAGAACATCCAGAAGAATGTTACGTGCCGTGTTAGAGCGCGGCGGCTTCGAAGTTATCGGCGAAGCAGTAAACGGAGAAGAAGGATACTTAAAATATAAAGAATTAAAGCCTGATGTGGTAACAATGGATATTACCATGCCTACCATGGATGGTATTGAGTCTCTGACCTTAATCCGTCATGCAGACGCTAATGCCAAAGTGGTAATGATTACTGCAGCGGGTCAGAAAGAAAAAATGGTAGAAGCATTAAAACGTGGGGCAGAAGAATTTATTACCAAGCCTTTTGATGAAAATGAAGTACTGAATACCCTGAACAAAGTAATCGGATAAGCACATTTTACGTAATCAGAATCTTCAACCTTAATACAAAAAAAGAACCATGGACTGCTGTACAATGCCTGTTATATGCAGCCTATGGTTCTTTTTTATGCCTTTTGGAATACCAGTGTTACTATCATCATTCCATCCCTGACCTCAGCAAAAATATCACCGCCCATCTTATACATTAACTGACGGCTGATATACAGTCCCAGACCACTGCCGGGCTGCTTACCGGTATTTGCCCCCCTCCAGAAACTTTCAAAAATATGGGGAAGTTCTGTGTCTGACAAAGTACATCCATTGTTGCGTACCGAACATAACACACATCCATCCTCTTCTCCAAACTGCACTTCTATTCTGCTGCCATCTCCATATTTTACCGCATTTTCCATGATGTTTTGAAGAACTTCCATACTCCGGTCAAAATCACCTTTCAGCAGACAGTCCAAATATCTCTGTACTGTAAATTCTGTTTTTATCAATTCCAGCTTTTCCTGATAGTATCCGGTCAGACCCCCTGCCAGGGATGACAAATAAAATTCACCATCCTTTACCTCCAACTGCAGAAAATCTTCTCTGGAAGCACTGATTATCCGGGAAACATACATTTCGATTTCATCTGCCTTTTTATTAATATTTTCTGCAATCTCCTTCTGTTTTTCCGGTTCCGTATATAGTCCTCTGGACAAAGCTTTCGCATAGAGTTTTACCGCAGAAAGAGGTGTTTTAATATCATGGGACAAGGACAACAGTAATGTCTTTTTTTCCTTGTGCAGGGCAGACTCCTTCTGCTTCTGCTGTTCCATATGTTCCCTCAGCAGGTCAACTCCCCAGACAAAACGTCCAAAAAAACGGTTTTTATTTTCCATCAGAGGAACCGTCAGATTTCCTTTGGATAATTCATACGGAACATCCGCCATACGCTCAAAAGGAAGCAGAATCTGATACCGGATATAAAACAATACACCAGACAGTACCAGAGCCATGACAGCAAGCAGACTGTTTACAAGCAATATGGTCTGCCCACGTTCTGAAGCTTTGCTGGTAACATAATCGAAACGATATAAATCCCCATTAATTTCACGAACCAGATAATCCTTCTTCCCATGAAAAAAAACTTCCCAGCGTTTTTCTGAATCTGATTTTTCAAAACATTCCACATTTACTATGTACTGGTACTCCGTCAGTTCCACCGCTTCCAGACCCTTTTCCTCTATTTCCTGTGCCATCCGGTATATCTCCACCCGGTAAGGCCTTCCACCATCCGGGGAATCTGCCCGAAGCAGTGCCATATTTGCCACGAAAAAAACTGCTGCCACCAGAACCACCAGTATTGCCAGTATTCGCCGAAAACTCTTCATACGTATTTATACCCCACTCCCCATACCGTCTGGATTTTCTCCGGTTTTTTTGGATCTTTCTCAATTTTTTCCCGCAGCCACTTCACATGAACCGTCAGTGTCTGCTGCTCAGAAAAACTGTCACTCCCCCAGATCTGGTTAAAAATGTACTCCTTATTCAACACTTTCCCCTGGTTTTCCAGAAACAGAACAAGCAGGTCGAACTCCTTGGCAGTCATTTCTAATGGCACCTCTTTTTTATATACCGTACGGCTCACCTTATTTACCCTGAGTTCACCATCCAGAAGCTCCTCTACTGCATACCTGCGCTTAAAAATTCCTGCAATTTTTGCCAGCATGATATCAATGTCATACGGCTTTTCTATATAATCATCCGCTCCCAGCACCAGACCGTTTAACTTATCCTCTTTTCCTGTTCTGGCGCTGACAATCAGAATCGGCGTGTTGCTCTGTTCTCTTATTTTCCTGCATACGGCAAAACCATCCAGTCCCGGCAGCATAACATCAAGCACAAGAAGCCTTGCGCCGTACCGTTCATACAGCGCAAGGGCTTTCTCTCCATTCTCTGCCACAGAAACCACATAGTTTTCTGCCCGCAGAAAATCACACAGCAGATCTGCCAGTTCTTTATTGTCCTCTACAATTAAAATATCAATCATTCATTTACCACCCTAATTCCATCAGCCAGTGATTCAGTAACCGCTCCCGGTCACGCAGATCCTGTGCTGATATATACTTACCTAAATTATGCTCCCCTTTGATGTTTCCGTCAACTATATAAAGTACTCTGCTGCATTTTGCTGCCACCTTGACATCGTGGGTCACCAGCATAATAGTCGTCCCATCCCGGTTCAGCTTTGCCAGTTCTTCCATTACCTCATCTGAGGAGGTACGGTTCAGTGCTCCGGTCGGCTCATCCGCAAAAATCATCTTCGGACGGTTTATCATACTGCGGCAGATACAGGCCCGCTGCAGCTGGCCGCCGGACACCTCACTGATGTCATTGTCTGCAATTTCAATAATTCCAAGCTTTTTCATCAGTTCCTCGCCCCGTTTTACAGTTTCTTTGCGGGTTTCTTTCTGTTTTTCCGACTGACAGGCCGGAAGAATAATATTATCCAGTACCGTAAGATTTTTCATCATATACATCTGCTGGAAAATGAATCCCATCTGATTCAGACGCAGATCTGCCAGTCCCTTATCCTCCAGTCTGGAAATATCTTTTCCACAGAACGTCACCTCTCCTGCCGTAATCCGGTCCATACCGGAAACAGCATACAGCAACGTGGATTTTCCAGAACCGGATGGTCCCATAACCGCTACCATTTCCCCCTCTTCTACTGTAAAATTCACATTCTTCAGCACATTATTCTGACGTTTGTTCACAATATAAGTCTTACATAAATCCTTTACTTCCAAAACTGTATTCATATCCATTCTTCCCTTCTATTCCATTCCTGAAGCCTCAGAGGCCGTAATCTTCTTTATATGTACCGTTGTTATTGCAGCACTGACTGTCGTCACAGCCAGAACAAACAGCGGATACAGCACAAATACCTCCAGCGGCACTATTTCATATGTAATACCAAAATCTGCTCCCATCATATCAAAGACAGGTCCGATTAACAGCACCGTCAATGGGTACAGCAACGGCATGGACAGCACCGCAGCAACAACTCCGGTAATTCCAAACCGGATGGTATGCCACTGCCGGATGGTCCGGTTCCGGAAACCAATTGCCTTTAAAATCGCAATCTCTCCCCGTTCCTTTGCCAGAAACGAACGTTCCATCAGCACAGTAATCAGAACAATAATCACCCCTATGACTATCTGCATTAACACTCTCACACTATCCACCGTTTCTGCAACACCTACCATACGTTCCACATATTCTCCTGCACTGTACACCTGTTCCGAATTATATAAATCTTTTAAACGCCCAATTCTCACCTCTATTACTTCCTCCGATGGATCATCCAGAAAATCAATCTGAAACGCAAAGAAGCCGGAGGCTTTTAAAAAGTCCACTTCTGTATCTTCGTGCAGGCGGACACCTTCTCCCAGATTGTTCATGGACTGGAACAGCGCTGTTACCATATACTCCCGTTCTCCGGAGGAGTGACGGATAATCACCGTATCTCCGATGGCAACTCCAAGATTCTCTGCTGTCTGCGGAGTCAGTGCCAGCTCCTTTTCATTCTGGGGCGCCGTTCCTTCAAAATAGGTATACCGGTCCATCGTAGTTCCGATTCCCTGATACACCGGAACCTTGCACACGTTGTCCCCATGCACCAGTGTTTTTGTCAGCATAACTTCATTACAGCACTTCGCAGGTATTCCCTGCTCTGCCAGAAACTCCTCCATATCCGCCAGTTCCTGCCTTACCAGTTCTCTTCCATTTTCCACAAGAAAACTCATCTGTCTGGCATCATTGGAATAATACACATCACTTTCACTAATACCAAAGGCACTAATCAGGCTGCCGCTCTTTAATGTATGTACGGTCGTTACCAGAATCTGCAGCATGGACAGGCAAAGAGTAAACGTCAGAATCACCGTACCATACCGTTTCGGACTTCCCAGCACATCATTTATGGCTAAGAAAAGTGCCGGTCTGCTGCCGCTCTTATGCAGCCTTAACACTCCCTTTTTCTGAAAACGTTCCCCTGTTGCTCCGCTGCGGATGGCATCCACCGGCGTAAATTTTTTCACTTTCGCCGTACATCCAAAACAAAACCAGAGAATAAGCAGCACTACCATCAGAGAGCAGGCAGCGTTAATCCACAGACCACCTTCTGCCCCAAGTACCATGGTTTCCGAAACGCTGTGAAGCAGCATGGCACCAAAGGGTATACTGGCAGCAAAACCAGTTGCCGCGCCAGCCACTGCCAGCATGAAATACTTTATCATATACAGCCCTCGGATTTTTGTATTACCAAGACCAATCGCTTTCATTACACCGATCTCCCGGAACTCTTCTGACAGAGTGAACCCAATGGTAAAGCGGAGCACAACGAAAGAAATTAGAATCAGCAGAATACTAATCACAAACAGTACACCTGCTATCACCAGATTCATCACATAACTCATGCGGATGGTTTTCTGCGGCACATTAGTGATAATACCACTGTCCAGTTCCGCTAAGGTCTGGCGTAAGGCTTCCGTATCTTCCGTCTGAATATAATACAGGCTGCCCTGGTTGAAAGCCGCTTCTTCTTCCACAAAATATTCTTCATAATCTGCTTCACTTATCATATAACGGGTATTTCCCATCATTTCACCACCAAAAAGTGCATCTTTGAAACCGCCTGCCACTACCAGTTCTTTGGTCACTGTTCCAAATGCCACTGTAATAATATCCCCGGTCTTTATGTCATGCTGTTTCATACAACCCATGGACACCAGGATTTGTCCCGGCAGAAGACTGGAAATCACCTGATTGTCTTCATCAAACAAATTCAGTTCACAATCTTCAAAAGCAGCCAGTACCGGCGTATTCTTTGTTTTTATCCCTTCTCCTTCGTGGATGGTGTTTTCATCTGTCAGATACAGCACCGATTCGACTCCATAGCTTTCCACCACATCCAGTTCATCCAGAACCTGGGACACGTCCGTTCCCTGTGCCTTGTCAATCACCGCTACAAAATAATCCGGCATTCCTGCCTTTTCAAAATAATAATCCAGACCGCCGGATATCGACAGGATGTTGTTTACACTGCTTGCCACAAACATGGATGCAAGAAGGATGAACAACAGCAGAATAATATTCATGGTCTTTTTTCGTTTTAAATCTTTTTTCAGTATGCGAAAATACATGATTCCCTCCATTCCAAGGCTGGTTCCTTGTTTTCTTTGTGGCTTTAGTATAAAGGGGCAATTATTAAATAATCCTTAAATCGGAATCAGAACTCTCGCGCCGAGCGCGGTCGCTTGCGACATACTTCATCTTCGCGCGAGTGCGCATCTTCGCAGAGCGTTTTTATGATACAGGAAAGCGCACTTTCCTGTATCATAAAAAAGGAGTGCCGCAGGACACCCCTCTTGATTTTTATTTTAATTCAGCCACCACACTCCGAAATTCAGATAAGCAGCAAATGTCAGCCAGGCCAGATATGGCAGAAGCAGATATCCTGCCAGCTTCGATATGTCATAAAACCTTTTTATTGTAATAAATACCAGTACCCACAATAACAGCAGCCAGAAAAAAGAAAATAAGTACCACTGAAAATTAAAGAAAAAGGTCGGCCAAAGAAAATTCACCAAAAGCTGGGCAGCATACACCCCAATGGCGGCATCCACCTGCTTCTGGTCAGCTCCTGATGTATACACAAGATAAGAAGCCACACCCATCAGTACATACAAAATCGTCCATGCCACTGGAAAAAGCCACATGGGTGGTGACAATGGCGGCTGGTTCAATGCTCCAAAAGCTTTCATGCCGCCCATAGTAATAAGAGAGGCAGCAATACCCACCAGCAAAGGAATTGCGATACATTTTGCTAATAATTTTTTATTAAGTTTCATAAATATTCACCTCCGGTATAGTTTATGACCGGAGGTGAATATTTATAATTATAATTACACCTGAATCAATTTCCTACAGAACAAACATAATAAACAATACGATATAGGTCTTCTTTATATCCCGGTTGGTCAGCAGATACGCTGAGCCCATTAAAAAGCCAAGTAACAGTCCCCAAAGCCCGGTACTCAGACTTGCTTTTGTAAGGATATGTGCCAGCCCCCAGGTAAGTCCACAGACAATTCCGCCATATGGAATATTCTCACGTTTCAACCAGAGTTCAAATGCCTTCTGTCCAAATACGATAATCAGCATAAACAGCAGCACTTCAAAAGCATAATATATGTACTGGAATAGAAAAAGTAATGGTCCATTACTCTTAAATTCCTCAATAATCTTAAGGCCATTCCAGTTCATGGACACAATGAATACCGCAAGGATACAACCTGCTGTGATAACCGCCCACTGCCATGGTTTCACCGGTTCCCCTTTTACCATCATATCCCAGCCGCACTTCTTTTTTACATCCCGTATCAGCCAGACAGAAACCGCTCCCCAGATGGCACAGGTAAGCACCCAGTGAAGAATATGCTGCAGCGTATTAAACTCCTGCATCGGTACACCATACACTACCGGTTCGATTACGAACCCCAGCAGCATTTCCAGCCCCAGCCCGCCAAAGGCGGTCAGTGCTGATGTAATACATTCCATCCCTGTCAGTTTTTTTAATTCTCCTTTTTTCATTCTTTCTCCTCCTGATTATAAATATTTCTGGATTATTATGTATTTTATTAACAATGTTAATTATACACCTGTTACAAAAAAATGCAATCCTGTTCCGTTTTTTATCTGCAACTATCGTTTTAAAACATTTACTTTAGTATATTAGATAAACTATCTTTTGTCAAGTAATATTCCTGTTTTTTTGATTACTTGATTTTCAGAACATGTCCCATTATAATATACCTGATGGAATCCTCCATATAACTATCGTGCGGATAACTAGTGTACTGACCGTTTGTAATTTATGGTAAAAGCACTGCCTATTTAGTCATCTGCTGCGTTGGTGTCAGTCAACGTAGCCACCGCTACGTCTCCTTCCACCGCCTTACAGAGCGACCAAATATTCAGCACTTTTTACCATAATTAACAGACGGTCAGTACACTAGCAACCAATTTATTTTAATCAGGAAAGAGAGTGAAATCATGTCAGAAACCCATATCGATTTTTATCCGGAAAACAAAAAAGATCTGTATTCCCTGCTGGCAGAGCAATTAACTGCCCTGACCGATGGAGAATCCCATGTCATTCCAAACCTTGCCAACTGTTCCGCCCTGCTGTTCCATGCGCTGAAGGACATTAACTGGGCAGGTTTTTATCTGGCAGAAACAGACGAAGCCACTGGCAGGAAATTTCTTTTACTTGGCCCATTTCAGGGAAAAACTGCCTGTATCCGTATTCCTTCCGGCCGGGGTGTATGCGGCACTGCCCTCGCAGAAGACAAAATACAGCTTGTAAAAAATGTACACGAATTTCCAGGACATATTGCCTGTGATTCTGCATCCAATTCTGAAATTGTTCTGCCTGTTCACAACAATGGAAAAGTTGCTGCCGTTCTGGATATTGACAGTCCGGTACCTGCACGATTCGACGAAGAAGACCGGGAAGGATTACAACGATTAGTTGAAATTCTGGAACGTTCCTGCCAATTTTAAAAAACCCGCTGAAGTCCTACGACCTCAGCGGGTTTTTCTTAAGGAAGCACGGATTAATTCATTGCTTTCTTAAATATCCAGTTCCGGAGGCACATCCAGTTCTTCCGAAACATATTTTCCATTCTTCTTGCGCTGCCGCACACATTCTGTCAGAAGGTATTCAATCTGTCCGTTTACCGATCGGAAATCATCTTCCGCCCACGCAGCTATGGCGTCATATAACTTCGCTGATAACCGGAGCGGGACCTGTTTTTTCTGTGTGTCCGCCATGGTTTAATACAGGCTGCCGGAATTTACGATTGGCTGCGCATCGCGGTTTCCGCAGAGAACTACTAAAAGATTGGACACCATGGCTGCCTTTCTCTCTTCATCCAGCTCCACAACATTCTTTTCATTCAGACGCTCCAGTGCCATCTCCACCATACCAACGGCACCGTCTACAATCATTTTTCTTGCGTCAATGATAGTGGAAGCCTGCTGACGCTGTAACATAACTGCCGCAATCTCTGTCGCATACGCAAGGTAGGTAATTCTCGCTTCAATAATTTCAATACCAGCCTCCTCAACACGCTGCTGGATTTCATTGCTGATACGCTTTGCCACCACATCGCTGGAACCACGAAGACTGCCTTCGTCCGCAATACCATCCCCGGTAGTATCTACATTTGGTGCCACATCGTATGGGTACAAACGCACAATATTTCTAAGAGCACTGTCACACTGTAAAGAAAGGAATTCCTTGTAATTATTCACATTGAACACTGCCTTTGCTGTGTCACACACTCTCCAGGTTACCGCAATACCAATTTCCACCGGATTACCAAGGCAGTCATTAATTTTCTGGCGGCTGTTGCTTAAGGTCATAATCTTTAAGGAAATCTTCTTATCCAGCAATTCTGTACCATTGGTTGCTACCTTAACGTCTCCACTCTGGTTTAACTTGGTGCCGGCAGCCGGATTAAAGCTGGAACAGAATGGATTTACCCAGTAAAAACCATCCTCTTTCAACGTACCTACATACTTGCCAAACAAGGTCAGCACCACGGCTTCCTGTGGTTTTAATACCTTCAGACCACACAATGGAATCCAGCCGATACATAACAGAATAATGCATACCACCATCAATGCCGGATTTCCACCATCTTCAACCATGATTGCACCTGCGATACAGCCGCCAATCGCTGCAGCATACACAAGAAGCGTTACTAATAAAACTAACATACCATTCTTTTTACCTTGTAATACTTTTTCTTCCATACAAATCCTCCTCACTAAATGCTTTTTCTTAACACTGCCGGAAAGTTCTGGCAGTGCAAGAAAATATTGGTTTTCTTTTTGATATCAAAATCATATCACTTTTATTTCATTATGTCAATACTTAAAAAAAGAAAACTTCCAAATAACGCCATTCTTTATCTCCGGTATACTCTCTGAACAAAATCTCTCTGAAAAAGAATACTATAGAAAGATATTTCCCTTGACAGAGCCTTCAGAAAAAGTTAAAATATTAGTAACGATTCTTATTTTAAGAAAGGGAGGTGTTTTATGGCAGGTGTAAAATTCAGCAGACAGCGCCAGGCGATTATGGACTATTTGTGCAGCACGAAAGAACATCCCACCGCTGAAACCGTTTATACCAATGTCCGGCTTCACTATCCCAATGTCAGCCTTGGTACGGTGTACCGCAACCTGAATCTCTTAGCGGAGGAAGGAGAAATACTCCGTCTGACCTGTGGTGACGGTTCTGACCGCTTCGACGGTAATCCAAAGCCTCATTACCACTTTTTATGCAATGGCTGCCAGCGGGTTCTGGACCTTGCAATGGAACCACTGAACCACATTGATATTCTGGCTGCCGCCGGATTTGACGGAATTATCGAGGGACACACGGTTCTTTTTCACGGAAAATGTCCGGATTGCAAAAAATGATAATTTTTATCATTTTCTATTGACAAATTTAAAAATTTGTTGTACTATAATATCAGTAACAATTACTAGAATCATTTAAGAACTATAATAAATATTAAACAGAAAAGGAGATTAAAATTATGGCAAAGTATGTATGTAGTGTTTGTGGTTACGTTCATGAAGGTGATGAGGCTCCGGCAGAATGCCCAGTATGCCACGTTGGCGCAGATAAGTTCACAAAGCAGGAGGGCAAGATGTCCTGGGCTGCGGAACATGTCGTAGGTGTTGCAAAGGGTGTCAGTGAAGATATTCTTATGGATTTACGTGCTAACTTTGAAGGTGAATGTACCGAAGTTGGTATGTATCTGGCTATGGCAAGAGTCGCTCACAGAGAAGGTTATCCGGAAATCGGTCTTTACTATGAAAAGGCTGCCTGGGAATAAGCTGAACATGCTGCAAAATTCGCTGAATTACTTGGTGAAGTGGTAACTGATTCCACAAAGAAAAACTTAGAGCTTAGAGTTGCTGCTGAAAACGGTGCTACTGCTGGTAAATTCGATCTGGCTAAGAGAGCAAAGGCAGCTGACCTTGACGCTATTCATGATACCGTGCATGAAATGGCTAGAGATGAGGCTAGACATGGAAAGGCTTTTGAGGGCTTATTAAACCGCTACTTTGGTTAATCCCAGATGAAACATAACAGATGAAAAACCTCCCTCCACAGACACCCGTGGAGGGAGGTTTTCTATTACTCCTTCTTAAAACCAAAGCACATCGGAATCAGGAAAAGCAGTAATACAATTCCAATGATACCTACTAAAATGCCCCAGATCATCATGCCTTCAAACACCATTACCATGCACATACCAAGACCGAAAATCAATGTTGCAGCCAGGCCATACAATGTCTTTAACACAACCTTTGCATTTGGCTTTGCAAACTGCCTGCCGGACATTTTGCGATATACAATCAGGGTTACCAGAAGCACCAGTGCTCCTACAATGCCAAATCCGATACCGGCATGAAACATGTTCCACTCAGGAAGCAGGCACATACACATTCCAAGAGAAAACAGTAAACCTCCAACCACACCTAATACTAATGTAATAAAATTCTTCTTTTCCATTTTCGTTCTCCTTTTCTTTCTACCTTCTACCCCTTTAGTTCTTCTTTGCTGCGTCAATTCTTGCCTGGGCAGCCGCAATTCTTTCATTTGCTTCCGCTATCCGGGCGTCTCTTTCTCTCTGCATTTTTTCCTGACGGGCCTTTGGAGACATTTTTGCTTCTTCCCACTGTGCCCTGCTCTCCGCCTTAACTGCTGCAAAATTTGCCTTATCCACCTCATGCTGTGCCTTCGCACTTTCCTTCATATCCTGGAACGCCTTCTTTAAAAATTCTCCCATTGTTTTTACCTGACCTTTCTTGTTTTTATGTTTTGTTTTCTTTGTTTCATCTTATGGCCTTATTTTAGCAATGGGATATTGTTACTTTGTTGTAGAAATGTTTACGAATTATTAATTTTTCGATAATTCTTCTGCCAATGCCAGTACCTTTGGTGCTGCTTTTTCCCTCTCTTTTTTTAATACGGCACGGTAAACCGGAAGTGCTGCTGCGATTCCCACCATGCCGAGCAGTCCCACTACAATCCCCAGAACAAACAGGCTGGTCTCAAATACAAGCACAAGACTCATTCCAGTGCCAAACACCATTGTTCCAATCATGCCGACAATAATGGACCAAATCGTTGCTGTCAGCTCCACCCGTTTATCTAAACGTCTTAGCTCTTCTAACTTGTCAGCCGGCTTCGCTGCCTCCTCCTTTGGAAGGTACTTCTTTTTAATCGAGTCAATTTCCTCCTGCTGCTTCGCAGAATAACTATACTCAAACCTTTTCTTTTCTTCCATGTTATTGCTCCATTCTCTTCATTTCCTTGTTCGCCCGGCGTACCATCCGCACCGCCAGACCAAAAATCAGCAGACAAACCACCGAACCGGTAATAGCGTTCATTACTCTTGCAAACTGCTCCTGTCCGTTTCCAAACTGGGTCAGCATAGCGGTCTGGGTTGCCAGAATCGCCATCAGTGCACAGGCAAAAGACAGCATTTTTGCTGCTGCCATTACCGGCTGCTCCAGCTTGCGGTGTTTCACCATATTCCGGACAGCAATCCCGATACAATAAAACGCATAGGCTGCAAAGGCATAAATCAGAAAGCCCGGATATTCATACGATTCATTTTTCCAGATTAACTGGATGACCAGACCGCTGACTGCAACATTCAGCAGAAACATCAGAATCCCACAGAACCGGTAGCTTTTCAGACCAAATATCCGCTGCTCCCGTTTGTCCTCATACTTTAAATTGTAGCGGTATCTCCTTATGAGCGCAAACCGCATCAGGCAAAGAATCATGTAATACCCTGCCATTGCTCCCAGCCAGACGGACCGGTAATACATCCCGGCACAAAACTTGAACACCGCATAAAACACACTGATGCCACAGCTTACATACAACGAAACCTTGGAACGCAGTTCTGCATCAGAAAGAAATCTGCCGCTGTAATTATTGGAATATAGTCCTTTTTTCACACTCTTACCTATCCCTGGCAGCTTCATGCAGACCACAACCAGCGTATAGGCAGAAACCGCATATCCCACATAGCAGACTACCGGATTTGCTCCAGGTACTGCAAATGCATAAAATAACAGCAGCACCGTTGCAATTACCAAAAACAGAGTCAGCAATCCGTGCAGATGTAGTGCTTTTAATACCGGGGTCTTTAAATACTTCTGCCAAAACTCACAAAACTTTTTCATCCTTACTTCTCCATCTCACTTACGTCGTTCTTTCGTAACTGTTCCGTACCTTCACAGTTACGTTCTTTCAAAATTTTCCTGCTTCAATTCTAAGGAAGCACTGATTAATTCGGCATGGAAACCGTTTTCATCAGCGTTTCCCCAAAATGACACGGAAGGTTGTTCCCTCTCCCTGAACGCTCTGGACATAGATTTCTCCACCTACAATATCAATCACCCGTTTTACCAGTGCCAGCCCCAGTCCGTTGCCCTGGGCAGCATGGGATGTATCCCCCTGATAAAACTTTTCAAAAATGTGGACCCCCACCTCTGGGCTGATACCACAGCCCTCATCACTGACGGATATCTCCACTCTGTTCTCTTCCTTTTTTACAGAAACAGACACCTTTCCCTTTTCCCTGCAAAACTTTACTGCATTAGAGAAAAGATTATTCCACACCAGGGAAAGCAACTCTGCATCCTGGCAAACCATAACATCCTCGTCAAGGTCTGTCTCAATTTCCAGTTCTTTTTTCTCCCAGGCCTGTTCAAACCCCAGCAGACATTCACAAATCTGCTCGGTCAGATTATACTCCTTCTTTTCCGGAAAAATCTGCTGGTTCTCCAGACGGTTTAATTTTAAAATATTGGTAATCAGAGCTGTCAGTTTTCTCGTCTGCTCTGTAATTGCTCTGGCATACTCCTGCCGTGTCTCCTCCGGCAAGCTGGTATCCTGCAGCAGCGTACCATAATTCTGGATGACCGCCAGCGGCGTTTTCAATTCATGGGATACGTTGGAAATAAAATCAGTCCGCAGCGTCTCTACACCGGACAACTCTTCTGCCATGTGGTTCAGACCTTTGATAATGGAATCAAATTCATTTTTGCTTTCCTCGCCCCGCAGATATGGAATACGCACAGAAAAATCTCCTTCCATCATCTGGTTCATTCCTTCTAAAATTTTCCTGACAGGCTTTTTTACCATCTGTCTGCGCCGTACCTCATCCACAACACAGAACACTGCTGTCAGTACAAGCACATTGATCATAGTGGCTGGTGCGGCCCGGTTCAGCCTTGCTTCTTCCAATGGTACAAATTGCAGGAATAATAAAAAATTACAGGTTACAGTAAAGGACATAATTCCAAAAAAGGTGAGATATTTCCAAATAGTATAGCCTAATTTTTTCATTTCCGCCTCCCAGATATTTTATTTCAGAACAGCCTTATACCCCAGTCCATGTACAGTAACAATTTCGAAGCTGTCACAGTCAGAAAATTTATCCCGCAGTTTTGTTATATACACATCCACCACTCGTGGTCCTGAAGCAGAATCCACATCCCAGAACTCATCCATAAGCTGGGAACGGGTAAAGGTCTTCTTCGGGTAGGACAACAGCTTATATAACAAATTGAACTCCCGGACGGTCAGATTGATTTCTTCCTCGTTGACATAAGCGGTATGCTCGTCAGCATCCATCACAAGAGAACCGATTTCCAGTTTCCTGCTGCTGGCAATTTTGGACCGTCGCAGCAGTGCTTCAATCCGAAGTACCAGCTCTTCCAAATCAATTGGTTTCACCATGTAATCATCAATACCGGCACGGAATCCCTTCCGCTTGGACTCAAAATCATCCCGGGCAGTCACAAATAACATCGGAATTTCCTGATTCAGCTCCCGGACGGTCTTTGCAAACTCATACCCATCAATTCCAGGCATCATGATGTCGGAAATAATCAGGTCAAACATCTGGCCATACATTGCATCATAGGCTTCGTTGGCATTTAAAGCGCCAACTGTCTCAAACCCGCATCTGCTAAGAAAGCTGCACATGGTGCGGTTTAAATCCTTATCATCTTCTACTACAAGCAGTTTAAACATTTCCATTCCTCCCAAACATGGCAGTGATTCTATTACCCAAAGTTCAGAAAAATCTCCTTTTTGGGCCCCTGCCCTTTTATTATAACATTCGAATGTTAAAGAAATATTAACATTTTGCTATTCTTCCAGGTTTCATGTCGCAGGACGCACTTTCCTGTATAATAAAAAGGACCGTTACAACCTCCTTCCGGATAACGTTGTAACAGTCCTTGAAAATTTACTATTTAGTTCTGTCCGTAATAAGCATTTGCACCATGCTTACGGAAGAAATGCTTATCCTGCATTTCCTGTGGAGCAGTTTTCAGCTTTGGATTGATTTCTTCTGCTCTTGCTGCCATCTTTGCCACCTCTTCCAGTACTACGGAATTGTGTACTGCTTCGTGGGCATCCTTACCCCAGGTGAATGGACCATGGTTTGCACAAAGAACGCCAGGTGTATGCATTGGATTAATGCCTGCATTTTCAAAAGTCTCGATAATTACGGTTCCAGTGTTCTTTTCATAACCAGCGTCGATTTCTTCCTTGGTTAAATTTCTTGCACAAGGAATGGTGCCGTAGAAGTAGTCCGCATGTGTAGTACCATAGCAAGGGATTTCTCTTGCTGCCTGTGCCCAGGAAGTAGCCCATGCAGAGTGGGTATGAACCACACCACCGATTTCCGGATACTTCTTGTACAGCTCGATATGGGTTGCTGTGTCAGAGGATGGACGGTACTTGCCTTCCACAACCTTGCCCTCTAAGTCAACCACTACCATATCTTCCGGACTCAGCTTCTCGTATTCCACGCCGCTTGGCTTGATAACAAATAAGCCGGACTCACGGTCGATACCACTAACGTTGCCCCATGTATAAGTAACTAAGCCTCTCTTTGGAAGCTCCATGTTTGCTTCGTAAACTTCTTTCTTTAATTGTTCTAACATGATATGTATCCTCCCTGCTCTATACTCTCTTAAAAAATCACTTCATTCTGTACTGAATGATTACTCAGGTTCTTTTTTTAGGAATTTCCAAATAATTTTTGTGCTGATTTTCTTTGCCATTCCACAATCTTCGCTGAATTTGCCTGCTTTTCTTTTTCACTTACTGCATATAGTGAAGAAACTATAGATTTTTAAGTATTTTGCTCAAACCACAGCAATCCACCGACATGGACGTCGGTGGAAGGATTAGCTGAGCCATGGATGGCGAATCTAATCCGGTTGCGTCACATCACACTGTCTGTATGCAAAATACTATAAAAATCATAGTTTCGCAACAGTGCTGTAAGTAAAAAAGAAAAGCAGGCAAATTCCCGGAGATGCAACATCAAAAATTATCTATGTAATTCCACAGCCTTTGCTTCAATGCCAAGACCATTACGGTAACCCTTCATGAAGCATTCAAAGCTTTCCACATCCTCAGCCTTTGGAGCCAGAGTAATACCCTTCGCACCTGCGAATACCTTATTTGCCAGGAACTGGGCCAGAGTTTCACCCTCTGCCTTATTCTGCATGTAGGAAGCTAACAGTGCACAGCCCCAGGCACCGCCTTCACCTGCTGTTTCCATTACAGTAACCGGTGCGCCCATAGCTGCTGCCATGAAACGCTGGCCAACTTCTTCTGTCTTGAACAGACCACCATGACCAACTACCTGGTCAAGAGCAACATTTTCTTCCTTCAGAATATCCATACCAATCTTTAAAGCACCCATTGCTGTGAACAGATGGGTTCTCATGAAGTTTGCAAGACTGAACTTGGAATCAGGCATACGGACAAATAACGGACGGCCTTCTTCAAAGTGTGTAATATGCTCACCGGAGAAATAGTTGTAAGCCACGAGGTTACCGCAGTCGGTGTCAGCCTTAAGAGCTTCCTTGTACAGAGTCTCGTATAACTTATTCTTATCTACGGTAACGTTCATCGCACCAAGGAACTGTTCGAACAGACCAACCCATGCATTTAAGTCAGAAGTACAGTTGTTGCAGTGAACCATGGCAACCGGAGCTCCGTCCGGAGTTGTTACCATATCAATTTCTCTATGTAACTTTGTTAAATCTTTTTCTAATACAACCATAGCGAATACACTGGTACCTGCGGATACGTTACAGGTTCTCTTGCCTACGCTGTTGGTAGCAACCATACCGGTGCCTGCGTCACCTTCCGGAGGACACATTGGAATACCAGCCTGGAGCTTGCCGCTTGGGTCAAGAAGCTTGGCACCTTCTGCGGTCAGCACACCAGCCTTGTCACCGGCATAACCAATCTTTGGCATAATGTCGCGGAGCTTCCATGGGAAGTTCTTGTCTGCAACCAAAGCGTCAAACTGGTCTACCATCTTCTGGTTGTAATCCTTTGTTTCGCCATCAATTGGGAACATACCGGCACAGTCACCGATACCAAGGATACGTTCGCCAGTCAGCATCCAGTGAACATAACCTTCCAGGGTAGTCATGTAATCAATGTCTGGCACATGCTTTTCGCCCTTTAAAATTGCCTGATACAGGTGGGCAATGCTCCAACGCTGCGGAATATTGTACTGGAATAATTCGCTGAGCACATCGGAAGCTTCTCCTGTGATGGTGTTTCTCCAGGTACGGAAAGGAACCAGAAGCTTACCAGCCTTGTCAAATACCATGTAACCATGCATCATGGCGGAAAAACCGATACCACCAAACGTAGTTAATTCTTCGTCATACTTTGCCTTAACATCTTTTGCCAGATCTTTATAACAATCCTGAATGCCGCCCCAGATATCCTCTAAAGAGTACGTCCAGATGTTGTCCACCAACTTATTTTCCCATTCGTGGCTGCCGGATGCCATTGGAATATAATCATCACCAATCAGCACTGCCTTAATTCTTGTGGAACCAAGCTCGATTCCAAGGTAGGTCTTTCCACTGCGGATAGCCTCTTTTGCTGCTAAATTCTCCATTTTCAATTCCTCCTGATTTCTGAATATACGACCCATATCCTGCATGAGCCGGTATTCTCACTCATTTTATCCTGTAACTGTTCCAGAGCGTGTTTGAAAATTCATTGCTTCCCAGTTACTTTATTACCTATAAAATTCAGAATACTTCTCCAAACTCCTCCACTATTTTGGAATGCCTCAGAACTGCATTCCGGAACAACCCGTTATTTGTACACAACACGCCAGGCGTGTCCGCACACGTTTTTATGTACCAGTCCACTGCCTTACAGGAATTTCACCACAGACTGCCCCGCAGTGCATTCCTGTAACACAGATTCTGGTATCATCCTTCCGGAACACCTTCTGAACCACCGCATAACCGGCAGCTATTCTGAAATTTACATGTCACTGACCAGCTGTGAAATTGCTTCAGCTTCGCTTTCCTTTAACAATTTGTCCTGATTTAAAAGCAGAATCAGACGTCCATTATGGTTTACTACTTTATCCACATATGCCGTTTCCGGTGTCCTTGCAATGGACGGAAAGTCAGCCAGCTTCGCATCTTCACATTCAATAATCTCTTTTACTTCATCTACTTTGAATGCAATGGTAACACCATTGCTCTTTGTTACAATAATTTTCGTCTGCTCATTTACTGGAATTTCCTGCAGACTGAACTTGGTTCTAAGACTGTAAACCGGCAATACTTCACCACGAAGGTTCATAATTCCAAGAATGTGGTTTGCTGCATTTGGCACCGGAACAACATCGCTCAGTGTCTCAATCGCATTTACCTGGGATACATCCAGACCATATTCTCCTTCATTCACCTTAAAAATAATCTGCTGTGTTGCCATAGTAACCCTCCTCCAATTTATTTTTGTGTGGTTGCCTGCCACTTCAGATAGGCATTTATAAACGGCTGCAGTCCACCGTCCAGCACTGCACCGGCATTGCCGACTTCGCAGTCCGTTCTGTGGTCTTTCACCATTGTATACGGCTGTAATACATAAGAACGAATCTGATTACCAAAATTGATATCACGGACTTCACCACGGATACCGGCAGCCAAAGCCGCATTTTCTTCCTGTTTTAACAGATAAAGCTTTGCCTTTAACATCTGCATTGCCTTATCTTTATTCTGGAACTGGGACCGTTCGTTCTGGCACTGTACCACAATTCCGGTTGGAATGTGGGTAATACGGATGGCAGAAGAGGTCTTGTTGACATGCTGTCCACCGGCACCGCTGGAACGGTACGTATCAATTCTTAAATCTTCTTCATTAATTTCGATATCCACATCATCTTCTATATCCGGCATAACATCACAGGATACAAAAGAAGTCTGCCGTTTTCCTGCTGCATTAAACGGAGAAATACGGACGAGACGGTGTACACCCTTTTCAGATTTTAAATAGCCGTAAGCATTTCCCCCCTTGATTTCCAGGGTAACCGACTTAAATCCTGCTTCGTCACCATCCAGAAAATCAATCATTTCTGTAGTAAAACCATTCTTTTCTGCGTAACGCTGATACATACGGCACAGCATGGAAGCCCAGTCACAGCTTTCTGTACCGCCTGCTCCTGCATGCAACGTCAGAATTGCATTATTTTTGTCATACTCACCAGACAACAGTGTGGACAGACGAAGACTTTCAAAATGCTCCACAAACGTGTCCAGTGCTTCCTTTACCTCTGGAATTATCTCCGGATCTTCTGACTCATACCCCATTTCCAGAAGAACCTCAACATCATCAAACTGGGTTTCCAGTTCTTTGTAGTCAGCAAGCACGTTTTTCAACGTATTCAGCTCTTTGACATACCCCTGGGCCTTTTCCATATTGTCCCAGAAATCCGGAGCCTGCATGATGGCCTCTATTTCTTCTACCTTTTCCCTCTTGTTAGTGAGGTCAAAGTGAATCCCCCACTTCGACTAAAGGCTCGCGGTAAGTATTTAATGTAAATTTAAACTGGTCTAACTCAACCAACCCTGTCACCTTCTTTCTATAAAAACTCTGTACTAATACTATAATTATAGCTTTAACTTGGGTCGTTGTAAAGATAATTTGAACTTTATTTTTGCAAATTGTAACTATTCAGCCTTATCTGCTATATATACGGACTGCTGGCAGGTTTTACGAATGCGGATTTTTTCCTTCCTGTTTTTTTACCCGCCGCACATACAAAAGCGGATAGATGTATGAAGAATTCATGATACAACTACCCGCTTTTTTACTTCAGCAGAACTTATTCCTTTTATGAACGTCCGCAGCAGAACTTATACTTCTTGCCGCTGCCGCATGGACAAAGGTCATTCGGCATAATCTTCTTTACTGTACGCTTTACCGGAGCCTTCACTGCAGAATCATCACGGTTTGTGCCGGTTACCTTGGCAACTTCTTCACGCTCTACCTTCTGCTCAATACGGACATGCATAAGAGCCTTTACCGTATCCTCTGCAATGGCTGCTTCCATGTCGCTGAACATATCGTAACCCATCATCTTGTACTCGGTCAGCGGATTCTTCTGTCCGTATGCCTGTAAACCGATACCCTGGCGCAGCTGGTCCATATCATCGATGTGATCCATCCACTTACGGTCAATGACACGAAGCAGAAGCACACGCTCTACTTCACGCAGCTGTTCCTTCTCCGGGAACTCTGCTTCCTTGGCTTCGTACATATGAACTGCCTCTTCCTTTAAGCGCTGTACCAGTTCCTTTTTGGTCAGGTGCTTTACATCATCCTCACTTAAAGTAACCGGCTTCATCGGAACGATTGGAAGCAGCAGATTGTTTAATTCCGCTAAATCCCATTCCTCCGGAAGCTGGTCTTCGCTGATGGAGGTATCCACACAGCCTTCCACTACTTCCATAATCATCTTTAAGATGGAATTTCTCATATTGTCGCCATTTAACACCTTGCGGCGCTCACCATAAATAATTTCACGCTGCTCGTTGTTGACCTGATCGTATTCCAGCAGGTTCTTTCGGATACCAAAGTTATTGTTTTCAATCTTGGTCTGCGCCGTTTCAATGGCATTGCTTAACATCTTGTGCTGCAGCTCCTCGCCTTCCGGCATGCCAAGCGCATTAAACATATTAATCAGACGCTCGGAACCGAACAGTCTCATTAAGTCATCCTCCAGGGAAATATAGAATCTGGATTCACCTGGATCACCCTGACGTCCGGCACGTCCACGCAGCTGGTTATCAATACGTCTGGATTCGTGGCGCTCTGTACCGATAATCTTTAAGCCGCCAACTTCCTTGACACCTTCACCAAGCTTGATATCCGTACCACGGCCCGCCATGTTGGTAGCAATGGTAACCGCTCCCGGCTGACCAGCATCCGCAACAATTTCCGCTTCCTGTTCATGGAACTTTGCATTTAACACCTTATGCGGAATACCCCGTCTGCGGAGCATATCACTCAGTTCTTCCGAAGCTTCAATCGTAATGGTACCAACCAGAACCGGCTGGTTCTTTGCATGTGCTTCTTCCACTGCCGCCACAATGGCATTCAGCTTTTCTCTTCTTGTCTTATAAACCGCATCATTTAAATCCTGACGCTGTACCGGCAGGTTCGTTGGAACCACGATAACGTCCATACCATAAATTTCACGGAATTCTCTTTCTTCTGTTAAAGCAGTACCGGTCATACCGCACTTTTTGCCATACTTGTTAAAGAAATTCTGGAAGGTGATGGTAGCCAGCGTCTTGCTTTCTCTCTTTACCTTTACACGTTCCTTGGCTTCAATTGCCTGATGCAGACCATCGGAATAACGGCGGCCCGGCATAATACGTCCGGTGAAGTCATCTACGATAAGAACTTCATCATCTTTTACTACATAATCTTTATCACGGAACATTAAGTTATGGGCACGAAGCGCCAGGATAATATTATGCTGGATTTCCAGATTTTCCGGATCTGCCAGATTTTCAATCTGGAAGAACTGCTCTACTTTTGCCACACCTTCTTCTGTCAGATTTACGTTCTTGTCCTTTTCATTTACAATAAAGTCCCCGGTTTCCTGGTTTGCCTCACCCATGATAAGGTCCATTTTGGAAAGTTCCTTTTCTGTACCACGGTGCAGCTGTCTTGCCAGAATATCACAGGCTTCATATAATCTGGTAGACTTGCCGCTCTGTCCGGAAATAATTAACGGAGTACGGGCCTCATCAATTAAAATGGAGTCTACTTCGTCAATGATGGCATACGGAAGTCCCCGCATAACCAGCTGCTCTTTGTAAATGACCATGTTGTCACGAAGGTAATCGAAACCAAGTTCATTATTGGTAGCATACGTAATGTCACAGGCATATGCCTCTCTTCTTTCATCATTGTTCATGCTGTTTAAAATACAGCCAACGGTCAGTCCAAGAAAACGGTGAACTTCACCCATCCACTCTGCATCTCGCTTTGCCAGATAATCATTTACCGTAACAACATGAACACCCTTTCCAGTCAGGGCATTTAAGTAAGATGGAAGGGTCGCCACCAGTGTCTTACCTTCACCGGTTCTCATTTCGGTAATACGTCCCTGGTGAAGAATGATACCACCGATTACCTGCACTTTATAATGCTTCATACCAATAGCACGCCATGCTGCCTCACGGACAACCGCATACGCCTCTGCCAGAATATCATCCAGCGTTTCGCCCTTTGCCAGACGATCCTTAAACTCCTGTGTTTTCCCTCTCAGCTGCTCGTCCGTCAGTGCCGCCATGTCTTCCTCCATTGACATGACCTTATCTGCCAGCGGCATAATGCGCTTCAGCTCTCTTTCGCTGTGTGTGCCAAAAAGTTTCGTTACAATACTCATTTTTTAATTATTCCCTTTCAATTTGCTGCCGGAAACTGGTTCCCTTGGTGAAAAGGTCTTCCTTCCCTGCGTTTATTATTTTGACATTTATCCTATTGTACCATTTTCGGGGCAGGTTATCAACTGAATTTTTTATGAACAAGATATGAATTAATCCGTGCTTCCTTAGAGTACAAATGAACCGGAATGGAAGAAGGGGTGCTGTTTCCACAGCACCCCCGCAAAGAAAGGATTTCCGAATATTATCCTAGTATTCTGGTTCAATCAGGCCGTAAGTATCGCCTTTTCTCTTATATACCACATTTACTTCGTCTGTTTCTGCATTGCGGAAAACAAAGAAGTTATGACCTAACAGTTCCATCTGAATGCAGGCCTCTTCCACATCCATCGGCTTCACAGCAAAACGCTTGGTACGTACAATCTTTACTTCTTCCTCCTCTTCTGCCTCTTCTGCAGCAAATGCCTGGGACAGGCTCATAGCGTTCTGCTTTTTGTCTACCAGCTTATTCTTGAACTTTCTGAGCTGACGCTCGATAGTATCTTCCACCATGTCTATGGAAGCATACATGTCTGCACTTTCTTCTTCGGCGCGGACAATATTTCCCTTCATTGGAATTGTAACTTCTATTTTCTGAACATCCTTTTCCACACAGAATGTTACATGAATTTCTGTATCCTCCGTAAAATAACGGGACAGTTTACTGAATTTTTCTTCAACCGCAGTTTTTAAGCCCTCCGTAACCTCAATATTCTTTCCGTACATAATATAACGCATAGTTACCAGCTCCTTTGCTACTAATTTCGAACTCAGAAAGCACTAACCGAAACCGGTTATCTTTTATTCTGCTTTTCTTTCTGTTCATTTATAGTATAACATTTGTGTTTACATTTTGCAACTATTATTTTATTTTTCAGTTATTTTAATTTTTATTGTGATAATTTTCCCGAATTGTATTGTCAAGTACAACATTTCGTTTTTTGTCATTTCTGCTCACTTTTATCAGAAATACCAAAACAAATTTTCGAACTTGACATACAAGTATTCCACACACTATACCGTGTATAACCCTGTGGATAATGTGGATAACTCTGTGTATAACTTATTTTACAGGCTTTATTTATCCACATTCAGACTGTGAATAAACATTTATCCACAAAGTTCGATTCACTTTCATCCTTTTTCTTCTTTTTTCGACATAACTGCAAAAAATAATCTTTTTTGTGGAAGTTGCACAAATTCTGTAATGTCAATCCTCAAAAACAAAACATACAACTTTCTGTAGATTTCTAATTTTTCCGACTTGATTTTGCTTCCGGACTTCCTTATTATAGATATGAGGTAACTGTTCCGGTTATGTCCGGAATTTTTATTTTATGGGAAATTGCAAAACTGTGAATCCCGAAAAACAGGAGGACACTATGTTATTAGGCGCTTTAGAAGCCGGCGGCACCAAAATGGTCTGTGCCGTTGGTGACGAAACGGGAACCATTTATGACCGCATCTCCATTCCAACCAGCACTCCGGAAAAAAACATGCCGGAACTGACTGCATACTTCCAGCAGTATGATATCAAAGCCCTCGGCATCGGAACCTTTGGTCCCGCAGACCTGCATCCTGCTTCCCCGACCTATGGCTGCATTACCACGACTCCAAAGCCCGGCTGGCAGAATTTCAATCTTATGGGCGAATTCCAGAAAGCCCTTCACATTCCTATTGGATTTGACACCGATGTTAATGCTGCTGTCCTTGGTGAAGCAGTTTTTGGCTGTATGAAAGATATCAGCACCGGCATTTATATTACCATCGGTACCGGCGTCGGCGTCGGTGTTATGGTAAACCGCCAGCTGCTCCATGGCATGCTCCACCCGGAAGGCGGACATATTCTGCTTGCCCGCAACCCTGCTGATTCTTATAAAGGGTTCTGTCCTTACCATGAAAACTGTCTGGAAGGACTGGCTGCCGGACCTGCCATTGAAGGGCGGTATGGTCAAAAAGCAGTTACACTGAAAGATATTCCGGAAGTATGGGAACTGGAAGCCGAATATATCGCAAAGGCACTGGTAAATTATATTCTGGTATTATCCCCGGAACGCATTGTTCTTGGCGGCGGCGTTATGCACCAGGAGCAGCTTTTTCCACTCATCCGCCAAAAAACCACAGCCTATCTGAACGGATATCTTACTACAAAACAGCTGGAGGATATGAACAACTACATTGTTCCACCTTCCCTGAATGACAACCAGGGCATTCTTGGTTGTCTTCAACTGGCACTGGATGCACTCTGATACTTCCATCCATGTCCTTTCAGCAAACGGAGGGGCAGTCCTGCATGAACCGCCCCTCCGTTTTAATTCTAAATTTCTGTTTTTTATTCAATAACTCTTCTTGCCTTGTATGGTGTCAGCAGTAAATAACTGGACACTTTGATGCCCGATTTCACATCAGCGGCATGAACTACCTTTCCATCACCTATGTACATGGCAACATGGGAAACCACACCCTTGTTATTTTTGTAGAAAATCAGGTCACCTGGAAGCAGATGCTCCGGATCCGGCTTTACATCACAGTAACCGGCAGATACCGCCTGGTCTCTGGATACTCTCGGAATCGTATAACCAAACTGCTTATAAATCGACTGTACAAAACCGGAACAGTCCGCACCCTTGGTCAGGCTGGTGCCGCCCCAGACGTATGGATTTCCAACGAAATTCAGCGCATAGGAAGCTACTTCCTGACGAAGCTTCGCAGATTCTGTTGCCAGTGCCTGCTGCTGTTCCAGCAGACGTTTTGCTTCTTCTGCTTCCGCCTTTGCCTGGGCTTCTGCCTTTTTCGCTTCCTCTTCTGCTTTTCTTCTGGCTTCTTCTGCTGCCTTTCTGGCCGCTTCTTCTTCCGCAAGCTTGCGCAGACGTTCTTCTTCTGCCTTTCTGGCGGCTTCTTCTGCGGCGATACGTGCCTGTTCCTCTTCTATCGTAATGGCATACTGATACTCATACGTAAGGTCTACAAATTCTTTGTAAACATAACCAGTATGCATCTGTCCGGTACTGTCATCCTGTCCGAGAATAATCTCCACCCATTCTTCGTATTCTTCCGCAACATAATACGATTCTCCATTTGGAATCTGGTCATAAATTCTGTCCTGGGTACTCATACCGGTACGGACATTCAGTACATCACAGTTTACCGTTGCCACTTTATCGCAATATTCTTCAATTTTGTCTTCTGCTTCCCAGCCAATCAGAAGAAACTCTGCCTTGATATAACCTTCTTCCAGGTTTCCGGACTGAATTTTCACCCAGTCTCCTTCATAACCAAGAATATTGGCCACGCAGCCATTATACAGTTTACCAAGAATTTTATAATCCGTTGATGGACCGGAACGGATATTTACATAGTCATCTACATGGGCAATTCCCAGATTTTCATACGGCGATGGTACGCGATGTACCGCTTTCATGCCAAAACCATCTTCCTGCGCTTCCTGCTTTGTTTCGTCCATCGTGCTGTAATATTTATTAATAAGCAGTGTAATGCCGCCCACACTGCTCTCGCCTGCCTTGACCACATGCTGTCCTGTGCGCCTTGCTTCTGCACTCTTTCCGGATTCTTCTGTTTCTGCTGTCTGTCGTGTTCCCGTCTCTTCCAGCAGCCGGAATCCGTCTCCACGGAAGACATCGACCGGTGACACCAGCATGACTGACATCAGAACCACCGGTAACAATCCTGCGTATTTCATCGATTCCCTCATCTCTCTTTCTTTTCGTGCTGTACGGAAAAACACTGCACCAATCAGTATTCTCCCAGATATCTCTCCACGCTCTGAATGGCATTCGCCCCATCCGCCGCTGCTGTCACTACCTGGCGCAGGGCTTTGGTCCGGATATCTCCTGCCGCAAATACTGCCGGATCGGAGGTAACTCCTGTTTCATCTGCCATAATATATCCTGTTTCATCCAGTGCCACCAGTTCTTTATAGACTGCGGTTTCCGGAAGCATGCCCACTGCAATAAAAATGCCGTCGGCTTTTATTTCTGTTTTTTCCTGTGTTTTCCGGTTTTCGACCAGAATATGATCCACTCTGTTCTCTCCGCAGATTTCTTTTACTGCACTGTCCAGAAGCAGCTCTATATTTTCTGCTGCCGTCAGCCGTGATACCAGCGTTTTGGCTGCCCGGAAACTGTCTCTGCGGTGAATCAGGGTAACTTTTTTGCAGAGTCTGGAAAGAAACAGGGCATCCTCCACAGCCACATCTCCGCCGCCAACCACAACAACTTCTTTATTTCTGAAAAATGCTCCGTCACAGGTGGCACAATAAGACACCCCGGAGCCTGACAGTCTGTCTTCTCCCGGCACCCCCAGCTTTCTGTGCTTTGCTCCGCCGGAAATCAGTACTGTTCTGGTTTCATACGCTGTGCCGTCTTTGCAAAGGACACGTTTGCCCCCGGCTGCCGGTTCTACTTTTTCCACTTCTCCTTCCGCAAAGGAAGCACCAAGGGCGTCGGCATGCTCCCGGAGCTTCATGGCAAGGTCGAAACCATTCATATGAAACAATCCCGGATAATTATCCACCTCATACGTATTTATAATCTGCCCGCCGCTCATCATTTCTTTTTCCAGAACTACAAACTTCAGCTCTGCCCGCGCTGCATAAATAGCTGCGGAAAGTCCTGCCGGACCTGCTCCGATAATAACTAAATCATACATAAACTCTGCCCTCTGCATTTTATTTCGTTTAAAATTATTTTCCAATCTGGGTATCCAGTTCCAGAATATGGTGAATCAGCCAGTCGGTTAAAAAGGTCAGCATCTCCTCAATCACCTCATCCTGATTCTCCATGGCATCAATTTCATCCAGCTTCCAGGAATCCAGACGGTTGATAAACTCCTGATGCTGTACTTTCTGCATAAATACCTGCTTATACTGGATAGACTCCATATAAGCTTCCTCATCTGCAAAGTGCTTTTTGGTATAATCCCTTAATTTCTGCAGAACATCTGCAATGTTGTCATACTTGTCCGCAATAAACTCACTCTGAAGCAGCTCATACACCTGGTTTGCATAATCAAACAGTTGTCTGTGCTCCTCATCAATCATTGTAATTCCTGTCATATATTCTGGTTTCATTTCGTACATGGGAATCTTCCTCCTTTATCTCTTACCGGCTACTTGCCAATCCAGTCGTATTTTGCTATAATAAGTATAGCACAAAAGTGGATTTCTGTATACATGGAAATGGATAGTAACATTACATACCAACCAGAAAGGAGCAAAACATATGGATATCCCTTCTTTATCTGTCGCAATGTCACAGGCAAATGTCATAGACCAGTACAGCGTTGCCATGCTGTCCAAAACACTGGATACCGTAGAAGAGTCCGGTGCCATGATGATTCAGATGATGGAACAGTCTGTAAATCCTCATCTTGGACAGAACATTGATATTACAGTATAATATCACAATGTCAAATCTGTGTCATACGACCAAAAAAGTCCTTCCGGCTGCTGTTCTTTCATAATACAGCTGCCGGAAGGACTTTTTCGTTTCTTTATGCACTCAACCTTATCACAATTTCATAAAATACCATAAAAGCAATTCCAACAACAATGCCGAGTACCAGTGGTATTGTTACCATACGCTGCTTTGGCTGCACTTCCAGTGTAGCTGCCATCCCTGCCGCTTCCGACTGTTTTCTTCCAAAAAATCCACAGATTTTTTCCCAGTTTCCATTCCGCCGTGCCAGTTTCCGGTAAACAAGAAACGCAAGAACACCTGCAATGCCTGCCATCGGCCCGTACACAAGCAAAACATCCGGCACGGTCAGTGGCAGTGCTTCCGAGGTCTCAAACATCTGCTGCATCCACTCCCTGGATGAAAGTGTCATATCCCCCATGGATAATTCCAGCTGGGCTGCCATTTCTTCATTTCCGTACTCCTTGTACATCCGGTAAAAAGCCTGCATGACCTCATACAGCTTTGGATACAGGTAAATCATGGCCACGGAACCGGCATTAATCCAGAAGTGGATCAGCATGGTAGACAGGATGGAACCGGTGGCCTCAATTACTAATGCAAAAATAATGCCCATCACTGCTGCATAGCAGAACTGATTAATATTTCCGTGCATAAGCCCGAAAAGAAACCCGGATAACAGTGCTGCTTTCCAAGGGTTAATTTTACTGTATTCATTATAAAACACACCCCGGTACACCGTCTCTTCCAGAATACACGGCACCAGCGCCATAAGAACTACAGCACCCAGAAATGGAATCTGCTCCGAAAGTTCCAGCATGAAAGTGCTCGTCGTATTTGTGGCAAACACCATGGACAGCGCATTAATCAGAGTCATGACCGGCTGAATCAGTATCCCAAGAAGAATACAGAGTGCCATATCGGCAAACTTCATCTTCCGAAACCGCACCGCTTCCCTGTACGGAATTTTATGTACCAGCATAAACACAACGGACGGCAGTACCAGAACCACCTGGGAAAATACCAGCTGCAGGGCGGGTCTGCCTGTCAGAAAATCCAGTGGCAGAAACGCCACCACCACCGATATCAGAATGGACACTAAAAATACTATATTTACCGCAGAAATGCGGTTATCTTTTTCTGTCTGCATTATAACCAATCTTCTTTCTTTTTTATTGTTACAATTCACAAATCCATAAAAATCAGCTTTGCTGATGGGATTTGCAGCAACTGGATTCCAGTTGCTTTCACACACTGAATCACTTTCTTACTTCTATTATAGACAATATCCGCAAAAGAATCCAGTAAATTTTTTATAATCTCTCTACAACTTATGCAGAAAATGTGTTACACTAGTAAAAGAGATTTTTACTTATAGGAGAAATGCTTATGTATTCATTTACATCCAATATACGTTTTAGTGAAGTGAATGCGGACAAGACACTGACCCTCACTTCCCTGGTAAATTATTTTCAGGACTGCACGATTTTTCACTCCGAGTCCCTGCATGCAGGTTTTGAATTTCTGGAACCTCTGCACAAAGCCTGGGTCTTAAGTGCCTGGCAGGTAGTCATCCACCGTCTTCCAACGTATGGAGAATCCGTTCTGGTAGGCACCTGGCCTTACCATTTTACTACTTTAAGCGGGGAACGAAATTTTATCTTAAAGGATGCCAGTGGAGAAGACCTGGTTACTGCCAATTCCATCTGGGTATTTACGGACACCCAGACAGGCCGGCCCGCCAGACTGGCACCGGAATATGCCGGAATGTATCCGCTCGACCCTCCCTACCCAATGGACTATGCCCCAAGAAAAATCGCCCTGCCGGAACAGTATCAGGAAGAAGCTTCTTTTTCTGTAACGAAGCATCATCTGGATTCCAATCACCATGTCAATAATGCGCAATATATCCGCATGGCAGAAGATTATCTGCCGGACGGTTTCCAGGTAGGAGAATTCCGGGCCGATTACCGCAAATCCGCCCGGCTTCATGATGAGATACATCCTCTTGTTACTGTCACCGGAAACGACTGTACCGTTGTGCTGGCAGACAAAGACAACAAACCATATACTACAGTTCAATTCATCAGAAAGGAAAACTAACCAATGATTTTATTAGGAAGAATGCAGACGCTGCGTGTCGTGAAAAAAACAGATTTTGGCTGTTACCTCTCTTCGGAGGGCATTGCTCCGGACACCTCTTTTGTCCCGGAAAAAAAGGAAGTTGTGGATATTCCAAGTGTACTGCTGCCAAAAAAGCAGTCTGGTGACTTATCCATCGGAGATACCGCAGAAGTTTTTGTTTATAAGGATTCTGAAGACCGTCCGATTGCAACTACAACAAAACCGTCCCTTACCATGGGGGCCATTGCCCGCCTGACAGTAAAGGAAGTGACGAATATTGGAGCCTTTCTCGACTGGGGACTGGCCAAAGATTTATTTCTGCCATTCAAAGAGCAGACCTTCCGTGTACAGAAAGGAGACTCTGTTCTGGTAACTCTTTACATTGATAAAAGCAGCCGTCTTTGTGCCACAGCCAAAGTATACCACGCCCTTGACACCAGTTCCCCTTACCAGCGGGAAGACCAGGTATCTGGTACCGTTTACGAAATTATTGATGCTTTTGGTGCTTATGTTGCGGTAGATGACCGCTACTCGGCGCTGATTCCAAAGAAAGAACTGTTCACTACCCTGAAGCCGGGCGAAAAAATAAATGCCCGGGTAACAAAGGTACAGCCGGATGGCCGACTGGTATTAAGCATACGGGAAAAATCCTACTTACAGATGGACACCGACTGCACCCTGATATACGAAGCACTGTGCAAAGCCGGCGGTTTCCTGCCATACCACGACAAAACTTCCCCGGATTTGATTAAGGCTAAATTCGGTCTAAGTAAGAATGCCTTCAAACGTGCCATCGGACACCTGCAGAAAGAAGGAAAGCTTCTGATTGAAGAGGATGGAATTTCGAAGACAGAAGAAGTAAAGTAAACACAACGGGGATGTCGTAAAACCTGCATTTTACAACATCCCCCATTTTTTATTCATTATCCAGGAATCTCATCTTATTCTCTGTCTTCTTCTTTTCAATCTTAATCTTCGGTTCTTCCTTTTTGTACATGCTGCTGAGCTGGTTTGCCATACTTTCCTTGCACAGTTTACAGAAACGTCCTGTCAGAATTCTTTTACCGCATTTTTCACAGTTTAATGCAATTTCAGAATCCTCACTAAAGGATAAACGCTCTTCTTTCAGCCACTTACGAATCTGGGCCACACTGACTTCCATCTCTGTCGCAACTTCCTGCATACCACACTTTGGATGATCATAAATATACTGCTTTACTTCATCAAATTTATCCTCTGCCTTTTTGGTACATTCCGGACAAATTGGAGATCCAATATAGTTAAATAATTTGCTGCACTGTTTACAATTTCTAACATCCATACACTCAATCCTCCTTATTTTCCTTCTGTCTTTTATCCAGACAGTTCTCCTGCACAGACCGTCAGGAACACCACCTGCTTTACTCCCTGCTTCCGCAAAGCAAAAGCACAGGCAGTCAGGGTACTTCCTGTCGTACTGACATCATCCACCAGCAGAACAGATTTCGGAATATTCTCCCCCAGCTCCTCCAAATCAACGGCAAATGCATTCCGTAAATTTTTTCTGCGTTCCATTCTGCCCAGGCTTTTCTGGTCCCTGGTTTTTTTTGTTTTTTTTAATAACCGCCGCACCGGAAGCCCGGCTTCCTGCCCAAGGACAGCCGCCAGCAGTTCTGCCTGGTTAAATCCACGGCTTCGCTGCTTTGACGGATGTAATGGAACCGGTACAATACACTCTGTCTTCCTCCGGTGTATAAAATCCTTTTGTTTTTGATACATCTGAATACCAAAGAAACGGACAAACTCCTTCGTTCCTTCCCGTTTCACCTGCCACAAAGCCCGCTCCATAACACCGTGATACGGAAAAATACTGCGTCCTTCCTTCCAGCCCCGGTCTGTACCTTCTGCACAATCCGGGCAGTACTCCGCCTCTTCTGTTTCCACAGACCTGCCGCACTTTCTGCATACCGGTTCTTTTAAAAACTCCAGCTTCTGCCGGCAACCAGGATGAAGCATGGCTCCCTTCGGCAACACTATTTTAAAACAGACCGGACAGCGCTCCGGATATAACCATTCTGTCATACAGGTCCTTTCCGACTATCTCTCCCATCGGCACAGGATAAATATCCTGTCGAACCTTTCTGCTCTGTTTAACGGAATAACTGCTCCGGATATAAGCCCTTTTCGTATAATTCACGGAACGAACGTACAACCAGATCCTTATCTTCTTTATATGTAACACCAAACCAGCGGTCGTTGCTGGTAAGCACCGTACACTTTGCCTTGTTTTCCTTTAACAGGCTGCCTACGACTTCTGGAAGCAGAAATTCTGCCTTTGTCTCGTTGCCTGCAATACCGCCAAGGAATTTGATAAAACGTTCCTCCAACGTATCCAGAAACTCCGGAGTAAATCCCCACAGATTCATGGAAACCGGAGTAGATAACGGAAGTTCTACCGGTGCCCCGGCTCCATTTTTTCCTACAGCAACATCCCCCTGCTTTTCAATACCGAAATTTTCTTCGATATGAGCCAGCATGTGGTTTTCGTCCACACGGCAGACGCCTCTGGTCACCTGTCCATTTTCACTCAGGGTATTTTCCAGAACGAAACCTACCATGGAAACCGGCAGACAATCCGGATTGCTTTCTGCGTTTGCAAGGAAATCATGAATCTTTACAAATGCTTCTTTTCCATAATAGTCATCTGCATTAATGACTGCAAACGGCTCCTTTACCGCACCAAGACAGCTTAAGATGGCATGGCCCGTACCCCACGGCTTTGTTCTGCCTTCCGGAACGGTAAAGCCTTCCGGCAGATTCTCCAGCTCCTGAAATACATATTCCACTTCCACCTGCTCTGCCACAGATGGTTTAATAATCTTTTTGAACTCCTCTTCCAGTTCTTTTCTTGTAATAAATACAACCTTATCAAAACCGGCTGCAATGGCATCATAAATGGAATATGCCATAATGATTTCACCACTGACACCGACATGCTCCAGCTGCTTAATGCCGCCGCCATAACGGCTTCCCATGCCGGCTGCCATAATTACCAGCGCTGTTTTATTCATGTTGTACCTCTCCTTTCTGCTTTCTTACTCTTAGTTTACCACACTTTTTCTCTTGTTACCACTAGTTTTTTAGTACTGCTTTATTTTATAACAATTCACTCATACCTCGCAGACTGTTTATTACATCTCCTGTATTGCCCGCTTCAGCCCGGAATACCGCTTTGCCTCCATCACATTATGAATCATGTTCTGTACCGTCTCCGGACTGCCTACAATCGTGACACATTTTTTTGCCCTGGTTACTGCGGTATACAGAACATTCCGGTTAAACAGCATTCTCGGTCCGGTCAGCAGCGGAATAACCACCGCCGGATATTCGCTTCCCTGGGATTTGTGAATGGTAATTGCATACGCCAGTACCAGTTCATCCAGTCCTCCAAATGGATACTCTACCATACGCCCTTCTTCAAACTCAACGGTCACCAGCTCAGCAAACAGATTAATTTCCCGGATAATGCCGCAGTCTCCATTAAACACACCGGTTCCTTTTTCCACAGCAATACCATAACGGCTGCGGGTTTCCCACTCCAGCTGGTAATTATTTTTTATCTGCATGACTTTATCACCTTCCCGGAGCTTTCTGCCGCCGGACAGTTCTTTTTCTATCTTTCCGGGTGCTGCAGGATTTAGGGCTTCCTGCAGGGCGATATTTAAGTTTTCTGCACCCAGTTCTCCTGCCTTCATCGGTGTCAGAACCTGCACCTCATACGGTGACGCTTTCACATAATCTGCAATCTTTTTCTGGACCAGATAAACAATGGACGGGACAATCACCTTTGTGTCCTGGCGGTTTAAGAAAAAGAAATCCTTATTGTTGTTATCCAGAGGAATGGACTCGCCTGCGTTAATTTTATGGGCATTTAGAACAATTTTACTTTCCTCGGACTGCCGGAAAATTTTTGTCAGTTTCACAACCGGAAACCGCTCTGATGCAATCATATCCTGCAGCACATTTCCCGGTCCTACACTTGGAAGCTGGTTTACGTCTCCTACAAAAATGACTCTGGTTCCAACCAGAATGGCTTTTAAAAGTGCATGCATCAGGGAAATATCCACCATGGACATTTCATCAATAATAATAACGTCACTTTCCAGCGGATTACTTTCATTCCGGGCAAATTCCAGTCCACCCACCTTCGCCTCCGGGTCCCTGGTCAGCTCTAACATCCGGTGAATGGTCCGGGCTTCCATTCCGGTTGTCTCTGACATACGTTTTGCCGCACGGCCGGTAGGAGCTGCCAGAAGTACATCCATCCCCTCTGACTCAAAGAAACGGATAATCGTGTTAATTGTGGTGGTCTTTCCGGTGCCGGGACCTCCGGTTAAGATAAATACACCGTTCTGTACTGCCTCCGAAACCGCCATCTGCTGCAACTCATCCAGTTCGATTTCCAGCTCCTTTTCCAGTTGGTGCAGACGATGTGCAATGACACGTTCTGCCACATCATAACGCTGGTTCAGATCGCAAAGCATGCGGGCTGTATCCAGCTCCAGATAATAGTAACTGGAAACATAAATCTGGCGCTGCCCTTCTTCCTCCTTAAGAACAACACTTCGCTCCAATACCAGCTGGGTCAACTGCCGTTCCATGGTCTCATAAGGAACCCGGATCACTTCCAGGGTTTTCTGATACAGCTCCTCTTCCGGCAGAAACACATGACCATTGCCAATGGCCTGGGTCAGAACATAGTACAACGCTGCCTTCACACGATACTCATCATCCGGTGCAATGCCTGCCTGCAGGGCAATTTCATCTGCAATTTTAAAACCCACACCATCAATATCTTCTGCCAGCTTATATGGATTCTGGCGTATCACATCATACATCCGTTCTCCATAAAACTGATAAATCTTCACTGCCAGCTGGTTGGAAATCCCATACTGCTGTAAAAAAATCATGGCATGGCGCATTTCCCTTTTTTCTTCAAACTGCCGGTAAATATCACCTGCAATCCGTTCACTGATTCCCTTGACTTCCACCAGACGTTCCGGTTCTTCCTCAATAATCCGGAAGGTATCTTCCTTAAATTTCTTTACGATACGGGCGGCCAGGGCAGCTCCTACACCTTTGATTGCACCAGAAGCCAGATACCGTTCCATCGCCTGGCCGTCCTTTGGTTCCACTGCCTGATAGGAAAGAACCTTTAACTGTTCTCCATACTTTGGGTTGTCCACCATCTCACCTTCCAGACGGAGATACTCCCCTTCTTCTACATGGACAAAGGTTCCAAAACAGGTCAGCTCCTCCTCTTCTGCTACTGACAGTTTCAGAACAGCATAACCATCCATCCCACGATATACAATTCGTTCCACATAACCTTCTTTTACCTGTGCCAAACTGCTTCTCCTTTTTGTTACACCATCCGCAACTATGCTGCACGTTCACAATTACCACTTTTCCGTACGGTTACAAAGAATGTCAGGCGATGAAACTCTCTGCTTCACCACCTGACATTCTGTTTTACTGCCTTTTACTGAAACTCCTGCGAAGTTCCTGTGTTTAATTCCTTTTCATGGATTCATATAACATCTGGGCAATTCCCAGGTCTGCACTCTCGGTAATCATTTCTGCGTAAGACTGGGTAAGGGTATCACCAAACATCTTCATGTAGTCACCCTGACTGTCTTCATCCCTTAACATTGCCTTCTTTGTGCTCTTAATCACCTGTTCCACCAGATAACTTTCAAACTCCTTGCAGGCCTCCATTAACTCTTCATCGGTTGCTGTACCATTCTCAATACCGGATAATGAGCTGGAAAGCTTTTCTGCCTTTGCAGAGGCTGCATTTGCCGCATTCTGCTGCATTAAAATAGAATTACTTCCTATTGAAATTGCCATGTCAGCCTCCTACTTATGATTTCAGATTGTTCGCCTGCTGCAGCATCTGGTCAGATGCTGTAATCACCTTGGAATTCATTTCATAGGCACGCTGTGCCACAATGAGATTTACCATTTCATCCACAGTCTCAACATTGGAACCTTCAAGATAGCCAGAATGAACTTTTGTTGTTTTCAACTGACTATTTGCTGCTTCCGGCATTGGTTCTCCGGAAGAATCTGTTGACATAAGAAGACTGTCGGAAAGTTTTAACAGACCAGTCGGATTATTGAACTGGACAATGCCGAATTTCACTCCAAGTTTCACCTGCTGCTGAATCTTTTTGGTCTTCTTTTCTTCAGCATTTTCACCGTTCTCTGTTTCCTCTGTCTGTCCGCCTTCGATTGGAACCTCTTTTATTTCATTGTAATAAAAATTTCCTTCATCATCAATAAAAAACTGATTCGCCTCTTTATCCAGACCAAATACCAGCGGTTCTCCCTGTTCATTCAGAACAGGATAACCGTCTGCAGTACAAAGAGTGAGACCTTCGCTGCCGATAGACATATTAAATGCACCGTTTCTTGTATATGCAACCGTTCCATCCGGCAGCTGCACCTGGAAAAAGCCCTCGCCTTCCAGTGCAAAATCATATGTATTACCAGTCGAATTCAATGATCCCTGCGTATACCGGGAAGTAATGGAAGCGGTACGTACACCAGCACCTACCTGGCCGATTACCGGCTTCGGATCACCATTGTTATCTGTTGTCTTCGTCTGAAGCTTGGAGTACAGCAGTGTCTTAAACTCTACTGTCTCTTTCTTATAGCCTGTTGTATTTACATTTGATAAGTTATTGGAAATTGTATCAACTGCGTCCTGCTGCGCAATCATACCGGATGCTCCGGTCCATAATGCACGCATCATAAGTTATTCACCATGCCTTTCTTCTTTTCCCTTGTGATTATACTCTACCTACAGAGTTTACTGCCTGCTCTAAGGAACCATCCATCGTCTGAACTATCTTCTGATTTGCTTCATACGCTCTTGTAATGGCAATCATCTGGGTCATTTCTTTTACTACATTAACATTGGACTGCTCCAGGCAACCCTGTCGTACTGTAGCTGCTGTCTCCTTTTCTACCGCACCATCTACCGGCTCATACATGGTATCCGCATACTTTTTCAGATAATTATAATCTTCAAAATCTGTAATCATCAGCCGGTCAAGCACCTCTCCATTTACAATCACGGAGCCGTCCTGGTCAATAATCACTTCCGTATCCGTAGGAACCATCAGATCCCCGCCTTCACTCTGCAGACGGTTGCCATCCGCATCTGTAATATAACCATCTCTTGTAATTGTAAAATTACCAGCTCTGGTATAACGGATATGATCATTGCCGGCGGTATCTGTTACTTTTACAGTAAAGAAACCGGAGCCATCCAGTGCCAGGTCAAAGGTATTGCCTGTCACACGGATAGAACCCTGGCCATGATTCGTGTATACCTCTCCTACCTTGACACCAAGGGTCATTTTACCAATAACTTCATCATCCCTGACCGAGTAATCCCTTACTTTAATTGCCAGCATATCATCGAAAGACTGGCTGGTTACACCCTCCTGCTTGTAACCTGTTGTGGCGGAGTTTGCAATATTATTTGCGATAACGTCAAGACGCTTCTGTTCATTCTGCAACCCCGTCCATGCAGTATAAAGTCCTCTTACCATAACTTCTCCTATCTGTAACTAAAGCATAGTTTTCTATTTTGTCTTATAGCATATACATCGGCTGTTTCTGCTTTTTAGTTTAGCTTTCCGCTCAGGCATTCTACATATTTTCCTGTACCAATTGCCACAGCCGTCATCGGATCTTCTGCGGTCATGGTAGTAATACCTGTCTTTTCCTCAATCAGTTCTTCCAGACCATATAACAGACAGCCACCGCCAGTCAGTACAATGCCTCTGTCTGCAATATCCGCAGCCAGTTCCGGTGGAGTCTTTTCTAATACACTGTGTACAGCTTCCACAATCTGGGAAGTAGTCTCTCTTAACGCTTCTTCTGTTTCCTCAGAGGTTACAGAAATTGTTTTTGGAAGACCAGTTACTAAATTACGTCCCTTAACATCCAGGGAAATGGATTCCGGTCTGCGGTATGCAGAGCCAATACGAATCTTAATATCTTCCGCTGTACGCTCACCAATTAACAGATTGTGCTTTTTTCTCATATAACGAACAATGGCTTCGTCAAAATCATCACCGGCAATTTTAATAGATGTGCTTACAACCGTACCACCCAGGGAAATAACTGCAATATCCGTAGTACCACCACCGATATCCACAATCATGTTACCGCATGGTCTGGAAATGTCAATACCCGCACCAATTGCTGCTGCAATCGGCTCCTCAATAATGGCAACTTCCTTTGCACCTGCCTGATATGTCGCATCTTCTACGGCCTTCTTTTCTACTTCGGTAACACCACTCGGCACACAGACACTGATGCGCAGTCTCTTGAAACGCTGCTTTCCTACTGCCTTCTGGATAAAATACTTTAACATTTTTTCTGTAACGGTGTAATCAGAAATAACACCCTGACGAAGCGGACGAACTGCCACAATATTACCCGGAGTACGTCCAAGCATCAGTCTTGCTTCCTCACCAATCGCCTTAATACGGTTGGTATCCCGGTCAAACGCAACAACAGAAGGCTCTTTTAATACAACACCTTTTCCCTTTATATATACAAGCACACTTGCTGTTCCTAAATCAATTCCAATATCACTGCCAAACATTCTTTTTCTCCTTTCAAAATCCCAAAAAATCTATATAAAGTCTGTCTCTTATTTTTGTATGCAAATCCAAATCTATTATATACTCATTTCTTCAATATTTCAAAGGAAATTTTGTTTTTTTGCATAATAATTGACAAACCACTGTTCCAAAGGTATCATTTTAAGTATATACCATAAAAAAAGCACTTATTCCATAAGTAAAAGAAAGGAATTTCATAAAAAATGACAAAAAATAACTCTCTTATGAATTACACATTCCAGCGCGTGTCTTCTTTTTGTGGACTGCGCCTTTCCTATTATACGACTGCTGTTCTGCTGGCAGTCATCTTCCTTCTTCTGGCTGCCACCCGGTATAAAACAGCTTCCCCATTGTATATCCTGCTGGTTCTTGCAGTTCTTCCATCTCTTCTGCAGTCCATGCTTTTTCCTGATAACCAGAAAAAGAAAGAGAAGAGAGAAAACGAACTACCATTTCCTCTCTTCTGCAAAAAATACCATTATAATACCAGATCCTACAAAGCCATGAATCTGGCGTACTTCTTTATATTTCTGCTTTTTGCTGCATGGTATATGTCCTACAGTCTGGCTACCGGCATTCCTTACCTTGTCCGGCTGCTTCCAGTGATATGTGCTCTTCTCTGCCTGGCCGTCCGGATGTTAGGCACACTTGGCTACCGACTGTATTTTCATCTGTTTCCGCTGAAAGCTATGCGGTAACATATTCCAGATAGTTGGCAAACTGCTCCGTCGGCATCGGTTTCGCATAATAATATCCCTGAATCATGTCGCAGTTGGATTCTTTTAAGAATTCCTTCTGCTGTATGGTTTCCACACCCTCGGCCAGAACGGAAATTTCCAGATCTTTTGCCATGGATATCACATGGGAAATAATTCTCTTTTCCCTGGAAGAACTGTTTCCAGCACAGTCATCCAGAAATCCTTTATCCAGCTTTAATACATCCACCGGCATTTCCCTTAACAGATTCAGAGAAGAATACCCTGAACCAAAGTCATCCATCGAAAGACCAAAACCTGCTTCTTTAATCTGATGCATTACTTCCAGCAGATTTTCCATTTCTTCATAAGCTACCGTTTCCGTCAGCTCAATTTCAATATTTGCTGGTTCCAGTCCGTGTCTTCTGACTACTGTAACCAGTTTGTCCACAAATCCTTTATTAGAAAGATGCAATCTGGAGAAATTTACCGAAACCTTAATCAGCCTTCTGCCTTCCTCTTTCCACTGCTGCATCTTACTGCAGACTTCCTCCAGAACATAAAAATCCACAGTACAGATATAACCATTTTCTTCACAAAGTGGAATAAATCTGCCCGGAGGAAGCATGCCCCTTACCGGGTGTTTCCAGCGGATCAGCGCCTCTGCACCAATCACCTTTTCTGACATAATATCAAATTTCGGCTGGAAATAAACCACTAATTCTTTTTTTTCTACTGCCTGACGCAGCTCTTCTTCCAGCTCTTTTCTTTCCAGTTCTTTTGCCAGATCCTCTTCACTGTATAAATTAATTCTTGTGGAAATACACTTCGGAATCGCCTTCCTCGCCATATTGGCGCGGGAGCGCACCATGTTAATATCATCCTCTTTTCGAATCAGATACACACCACAACGGAATACTGCTTTATGTTTTCCACCATTATCATCTGTTGGAAAATCTGAAATCTTGTCCAGCATACTTAAAATACGTTCTTTCAGAGCCTCTTCCTTTGTATAACTGAGCAGCATACAGAAATGATCTCCTGTCGTACGGCTCACCAGCTCGTTCTTTTTCATTTCTTTTACCAGAACGGATGCCATATTTTTCAAGGCCATGTTTCCATAAGTATACCCATAGGTTTCATTAAAAAATTTGAAATCCACAATATCGCAGGATATGTACGCAAATTTCTCTTTACTTTCTTTTAATATCTGCGTTGCTTCCATCTTATGCTGCTGCTTCGTTGGAAGTCCTGTCAAATCATCTACTGCTACCGATAACAGAAGCTCTCTGTTGATTTTCCGACGTGCTTTGCTGTAATAAATCACACCAGCAACCAGGGCAACCGCCAGAATTACGAAAACGATTACCAATGCAGTCTCTGCTGAATAAAATTTTGTAGTCCCCATACCAATCATCAGAATCACCACCCAAAAGATAACAGAACAAAACAGCATTTTTGTTAAAAATCGCTTTTGCTCCATATATAAAATACATTCCCTCCATTTATCAAAAACTAATATAAATGTTACCATAAATTTCAATTTAGTACAATACTTTTTTCCACATAACATGCATGATTTTTTTTATTTTATTTCCTGTTTATCTGATAATTCGGCATAATTCATGGTATGCTGGAAGCATAATGCAGAGATTCACATACAAACCCATGTATTCCATGTTATTATTTTTAGAATACAATATGAAAAAGAAAAAAATAGTACTAATTTACCAGATATCATGATAGTCTCTGACGTTTTGCCCTTTGCGAGCGAAGCGCAACTTCGAAATTCGCAAGCGAATTCCTCAGTCGCGGGCAGTCGCTGACCGCCTTTCCACTGCGACTAAGCGGACTTCGTGTTTGCTCCGCAAACTCTCAGTCGCGTTGCGCCTTCATAAACGCAAAAAAAGTCCCAGAAGTAAGCAAGCTTACTCTGGGACTTATATTTGCGTTTACTCAGTCCGCTTAGTCGCGAAGATTACTCAATGATAGTAGCAACCTTACCGGAACCTACTGTTCTACCACCTTCACGGATAGCGAAGCCAAGACCCTGCTCCATAGCGATTGGGTGGATAAGTTCTACCTTCATTTCGATGTTATCGCCTGGCATACACATTTCTGTGCCTTCTGGAAGGTTACATACACCAGTAACGTCAGTTGTTCTGAAGTAGAACTGTGGACGATAGTTGTTGAAGAATGGAGTATGACGACCACCTTCATCCTTTATTAAT
>JAGBBW010000099.1 GCA_017938285.1 Lachnospiraceae bacterium | reverse complement strand
TGTACAGATCTACAATTTGCTGTTTAAATTCCGGAGTGTAAGATTTTTGGTTCTTCGCCATGTTGAACATCTCCTTTACTCTTTCATTTGATAGTATAAGTTGTTCAACTTTTTTTGTCTACACTTATATACTAACACCAAGTTCCTGTCATATTGAAATGCCCCAAAACCATCTTTCATTTCTGCCAAAACACCGACTATCCGGTCCTGATATTTCACTGTCAGACGTTTAGCTGTTTTCATCAATTACCTCCTGAATGGAACTATACTCCCTGCGCTGGAACAGTCTTGCAAACTCCTCCGTTTCGTCCAGTACCGCTGCTATTTTCAGCAGGGAGACAAAAGAAATTTCCCCAGTCTGTTCAAAACGTTTTAAAGAACTGAGTGTGACACCACTCCGGGCACTTAATTCTGCCTGTGTCAGTTTTCTTTTTTTTCGTTTTATTTTTTCAGCTTTGGCAATGTCTTTTGCTATTTCTTCGGGATATTTTAGTTGTGGAAACATAGGACACCTCACAAAATTAGTGCTAATATTTTAGTCTTTTTTAACCAAACTCAGACAAAATAGCCAATATATTGTTTTTTCTTAATTGTAATCTATTTTATCGGATTTCACAAGAAAAAAATATTTTCCCGTGTCAAAATAACTGAATGTATTCAGCGCCACCCTGTTCATGTAAGCATTCATTGCTTTTTTGTCACCCAAAAGCAATGCCTTCACGAAATCATTATAATCTGCCTTTACCTCTCACCAAAGTTCTGAATTCCGATTGCAACATTTCTGGCCATTGGTCCACCTCCCAGCATTCCGATATGGTTACTGCTTCTCTTATGATATTTTAGTATACCTAAAACGGAATTGCAAGATGTTTCACCTATGCGATTAAAGCCCCTGTACTGCATACAGGGGCAGATTCACCAGCCACTCTTCTTCTTTATAATCTGCCATGGAAATCCTGACCGCCTGTTCCGGTTCAAACTTTTTATGATAAGCTTTCAGACTTTGTGCCTGTAGATTAGTTTCTGCCTTTACTTCCACTGGTACTATCCGTTTTCCTTTTTGTATCATAAAATCCATTTCATAGGTAGAATTTTCCCCAGCAAAATAGTATGGCGTATAGGATGTTCCTGCTACCAGTTCCTGTAACACATATTGTTCTGTCAGTGCACCTTTGAATTCCTGAAATATTTCATTGCCTTCTAAAATAGATTCTGCATCCAGTTCACTCAACGCCCCCAGCAGACCAATGTCCAGCAAAAACAATTTGAATGCAGTAAAATCAATATACGCTTTTAACGGCATTGCAGGCTTGTTGACACGATATACTTTTGTAATCAGTCCGCAATCCAAAAGCCATTCAATTGCCAGTTCAAAATCTTTCATTCTGGCTCCCTGCTTGATTTGACCAAAAAAGAATTTTTTATTTTTTTTCGCCAGCTGCATCGGAATGGAGTTCCAGACAAGGCGAATCCGTGCCAGTTCATTAGAAGCAGTGTGCTTTCCAAAATCATCCTCATACTGAGCCAGAATAGCACTCTGAATATTTCTGACCTCCTGATAATTTTTATGCTCTGCAAAATACTGGACAACTTCCGGCATTCCACCTACATAATAATAATTTTTCAGCCAGAAAATCAGCTTTTCCCTACAGTCCTTCATCATGGAATAGTCATTCGATAACACTATCTTTGCCAGCATTTCTTCCCCCATTGCTTCCAAAAATTCACAATAACTCATAGGGTGTATATCCAGCATATCCACTTTACCTACAGGAAAGGACACACCTTCATGAATTGCTACACCAAGCAGGGAACCGGCTGCTACCACTGCATACTCTGGTGCATTCTCACAAAAATACTTTAAAGCCTCTAACGCACGGGGTGCTTCCTGAATTTCATCAAAAATAATCAAGGTATCCCCCGGTGTTACTTCCAGGTGTGTCTCAATGTTTATATTCATCAGAATCCGGGTAATATCATAATCTTCATCAAACACCCTCTTCATCCGCTGATTATTGTAAAAAGTTACATAAGCAACCTTCTCAAACTGTGTTCTGCCAAACTCTTTCATCAGCCAGGTCTTTCCTACCTGCCGGGCACCTTTCAAAACTAACGGTTTACGGTTTTCTTTATTTTTCCATAAAATAAGCTGCTGCATAATATATCTATCCATAGTAACCTCCTGTTTCCAAAAAGTTTTCCACTCCTGATAAATATTATGCAACAGCCGCCACAGCTAAGTCAACACTTTTTCCACTCGTTTTCGCATGTTAATTCACATTTTTTCTACCCATTTTAAATTGTTTAACTACATTTTTCAGGCTCGTTTTGTTTTGTTTCCATACACTTTTCAGCCACATTCTGTACTGTTTCCGTACACTTTTCAGCTTCATTTCCTGGCGGACACCACCTTTATGCCAGTGCCACCTGCTCCATTCCTGCATCCAGTCTCTTGTTTCTGAAGTACACCAGAAGATTTAAAGATACGACTGCCAGATTTAAGAAATACACTGCCAGCACATAATTCACCTGACCAAGCATAAGCTTTGCACTGATACCTGCCACATAACCAAATATAATCAGCAGAATAAACGGCAGGCTCATATTTTTGGCAGAACCAGCCTTATATGCCTTTAATGTATTGATTGGCCAGGAAAGACCAAAACAGATTAACATGGTTGCTTCTAAAATTGAACTCATACTAACATCCTCCATATACTATAAATTTTCAAACACGCTCTAATTTTTTCTCTTCTGTATGGCGCCTTTCTGTTCTGCATTATATGCTTGACAAAAGAAAAAGTCTAATATATTATTTATTATAAATTCATAGCCTGTATCCTATGTATTATTGATTATCAATTTGTTTTCATAATATAAATCACATTATTTATAGTTTATATCCTATGAGTATTTTATGACATATTACTAAAAAATTCATACATGGAGGCTTTCTTTTATGGAAATTACACAATTAAAGTACTTCTATGCCCTTGCCCAGACCCAGCATGTCACCCGTACCGCTGAACAGCTGCATATCGCCCAGCCATCACTAACCCAGAGCATTCACCGTCTGGAAAAAGAACTGAATGTGAAATTATTTAAAACAAGCGGCAGAAATATTGTACTGACTGACTGTGGTAAATATCTGCAAAAGAAAATAGAACCTGTCTTGAAGGCACTGAACGAAATCCCGGAAGAAATCCAGTCCATTACCGGAGACCGGAAAAAAATGCTCAAAATTAACGTTCTGGCGGCCTCTACCCTGATTACTGACACGATTATCCGGTATCAGAAGGAACACCCGGAAGTCCGCTTCCAGATTGTACAGAACATCGAGACAGAGGACGCCGATATTACCATCTTCACACGGGAATTTTTCCAACAGCCCCAGGTTACCCGGGACAGCTTTTACATCTTCTCTGAGCAGATTTTCCTGGCAGTTCCAAAAACTTCCCATTATGCCACAAGAACGAGCATTGCTCTGCAGGAAGTGGCAGGAAAAAACTTCATTTCCCTGGCAGGAACCAAAGGACTCCGCTCCATCTGTGACCGTTTCTGTCTTCATGCCGGTTTTAAACCAAATGTTGTCTTTGAAAGTGATAATGCTTCAGCAGTCAAAAACCTGATTGGTGCCAGCATTGGTGTAGGCTTCTGGCCACAGCATACATGGGAAAGCCACGATTCCGGCAGCATGGCACTGCTCCCGATTTCCGAGCCGGACTGCCGGAGGGATATCGTGGTACAGCTGCACCATGAATCCGAAAGTCTGGAAGAAGCGTTCCGGTATTATGAATATCTGGTGGGATTTTTTGAGAAACTGAAAGCAGACTGACCCGGAAATTTCCTTGTATTGACTACAGAATATCGTCCATTCCTTCCTCTGGTTTAAGCAGAAAAATCGTCTACCAGGGGGATTCCATCATCATAAATGGATATCCCCCGGTGGACGATTTTCCTATAAGAATCTGTATAACAGTTCGCCCTGTCAATGTCTGGCGCTTATCCGATTAAAACTTTCTTACCCTCAAAAGCAAAGCCGTACTTTCTGATATTATTCTCAGGAATCCCCCTTGCCAGTAACGAAGCCTCATACTGCCGTTCCTCAATCTGCTGCAGGGCTCTTGCCACGGTTTCCTTTAAGTCACTCTCGTACTCCGGATGATGTACTTTAAATTCCAGAATCAGTGCCACATCTGCTTTGTTCACAGGCTCCAGCATGACATCATACCTACCCAGACCACTTTCTCTGTTGGAAGTGATAATATAACGCCCGGAAAGCTCCACAAGCAATCCCAGCACAAACCCATGGTAAAACCGTTCCGACTGCACATCAGAAGAACTTCTTCCAGTATCAAAATAACTGAACACTTCATTTGTTACCCTGTTCATGTAGGCATTCATTTCCATCAAATTTCCGGCAAGCAGAGCCGTTACAAAATCATTATAATCTTCCGCTGCCCTGGAAAACCATCGGCGGACCATTATCAAAAACATCCGCTTCACTTCATGGTTCGTTAGTGCCAGATCATACAATGGTTCCTGATTGGCTTCCAGAAATTCCATCTGTTCATATCCCAGAATTTTTAAATATCCGCTGGCCACCAGCAAGCTCCAGACGGCAGACTCATCCTGCTCCAACTGGTTATACACAATCTGCTCCTCCACCGGGCACTGAATTACCTCTCCCCGTAACAGTCTTTCAAAGTTTTGCTTTACTTTACGGTTTCCTTCCTGAAGGAGTTTTCCCACCAGACTATTACTGCTGGTGTTGGACCAATAAGCACTCAGCTTTTTCTTATCCAGATAATTTAAAATCGACCATGGATTATAAATATCCGTACAATCACCAAAAACAAAACCGTCATACCAGTATTTTACCTCTTCTTTCTGCCCGGCCAAATCAAACTCATCCAGTGCTTCAAATACTTCCTGCTCTGTAAAGCCAAATGCTGTTTCATATTTTTTTGATGTAGTAGTCACTACCTCAAGATGATTCAAATCAGAAAATATGGATTCTTTACTTACTCTGGTAATCCCTGTCATGATTGCCCGCGCCATATATGGATTGGTTTTAAACGCAGCGTTAAACATACTGCGGGTAAATTCCACCAGTTCTTCCCAGAACCCATGAACATACGCTTCCTGCATTGGCGTATCATATTCATCCAGAAGAATAATGACCTTTTTTCCATAGTACCTGGACATAAAGTCAGACATTCTATGAATTGCTATTGTAGCAATCACCGGCTTCATATGGCAGTTCACAGAACGATAAAATTCCTTCTCATGTTCTGACAGCAGTCCTCCATCCAGGAGAAAACGGTTTTTATCATACAAATTTGCTATAAGCTGATTAATTCTGATTCTTGTTGATTCAAAATCTGGCTCCTTCACCATCGCAAAAGAAAGACTGATGACCGGATACGTCCCCTGCATCTGACGGTATTTCTCTTCCTCCCATATGGCAAGCCCTTCAAATAAATCCTCTCTGCCTGCGTAATTCACTGAAAAAAACTGCTCCACCATGCTCATATTTAAGGTTTTTCCAAACCGGCGCGGACGGGTTATCAATGTTACATCGTCTCCATTTTCCCACCATTCCTTGATAAATAATGTCTTATTTTCTGCTGCCAGGTGCTTTTCTCACCTGCAAATGTTTCTCAAACCACTGTTTACCTGAAAAATCAGGTAAAACATCTTAACACAACAAAAAATCCGCTATACTACAGCAAAATACCATCTTTTGCATATTCTGCCTGTTTTCTTTTAGTATAACGGACTTCCTATAAAATTACAATCAGTTTCAAATAACTGTTCAGCCCATATTACTCTGGGTGAGATACAGTACCACTAAAAACAGTAAATTCAGTCCCGTGAACAACAGGACATATCTTCCCAGCTTTTCCGGCTGACGCTTCTTAAACTCAGTCAGTGTAATCAGACTCGCCAGGGAAGCAATCGGTGTACCAAGACCGCCAATATTCACTGCTGGAAGCAGACTTGCGTAATCCATCGTAAAATGGGACAGCAGAACGGCACTAGGTACATTGCTGATACACTGACAGGACAGAATACCGAACAACAGGGTATTCTGTGGCAACAGTCTGGAAAACAGCTCATTTACTGCAGGAATTCTTGCTGCATTGCCACTGAATACAAAGAACACGCAGAAGGTCAGCAGTAGCGGATAATTCACTTCCTTTAAAGCATTTTTATCCAAAAACCACAGTGCCAGAATAACCACCGCTGTTCCAAGCGCATACGGCACCACGCGGAATACAATTAAAATACTGAATACAAATAAGGCAGAATAAATCATGGTCTTCTGCTTATCCAGCACATACCCCTCATCCCGCTTTAAGGTCAGCGGTGTTGGTTTTACAAACAGACAGATGGACAAAATCAGCAGTGTCGCCATAAAAAAGCTTGGGAACATAATCTGCATAAATTCCACCGTACCAATCTGATAATGGGCATATAAGTACAGATTCTGCGGATTACCAAACGGTGTCAGCATACCACCCAGATTTGCAGCAATATTCTGCATAATAAAAGTAAACGCCATTGCCTGCTTATTATCTGTCTTGTGAAGCACAAAATATCCCAATGGAAGAAACGTCAGCAACGCCATGTCATTAGCCAGCAGCATTGACCCGAAAAACGTAATAAAAACCAGCGCAATGACAGCATTTCTCAAATTGGAAAGCTTTAAAATAATATTTTTACTCAAAATTTCAAAAACATGGATATGACCGAACGCACTGACTACCGCCAGGGTGCAGAACAATGTTGCCAGCGTCTGCATATTAAAGTAATCCAGATACTTTCCGTCTACCGGAACCAGCACACAGGTAACCAGCATAGCCACAATCGCTACACTTAAGACCGGCTGCTCCTTTACTACTCTTACTACCTGCTGTCTCATTTTTTCATACTCCTACATTTTAAATTTACTTTTCCCTGCAGGACCTGTCAATCTGATGGTTCTGCTTCTCCTCTGCTGCGGACTTTCATACATCACAAAAAACATCCGCAACGGTGCACATTGTACCACTGCGGACGTTCTTCGTCAATTACATTTTTTCGAAATTACTTTTTCTTTTTGATGAAAAGTGACCAGACTATCATTAAAAGCCAGGCAATAAACCCGGTCCGGAAGCCCTCATACACGATATTTTCCATGTTTAGCTTCATTACCCGGTCAAAAAACAGCATGGTCAGGGTTCCGCATACCCAGAACGCAATCAGAGCCAGGATATACAAAACAACCCATCTGACTATTTCCTTCACACTTTCTTTCATACTCTCTTTCTCCATCAAACATTAATTCTTGTTTTTCAGAATACCTGCAATATTTTTCAGTGTAACCTTTTCTCCATTATACAGCACCAGTCCTTTGTAAACTCTGCCGGACAGCATAATTACCAGAAGAGAGAACACCAGCAGAATTACTGTGGAAAGAATTCCCTGTCCGATACTGATGGCACCGGTCAGCAGTTCCACAGGAACACCAAACGGAATGGTAAACGGAATATTTCTTGCTACTGCCAGTAAATCTTCTTTTCCCAGCAGGGAACCGAAATATGTTACAATCCAGCTGATGATGATTGGAAGCTGGAAAATACTCTGAACGCTGGCTGCTTCTTCCGGACGGCTTACCATGCTGCCTGCCATACCAAACAATACACAGTAGAACAGGAAGCCACAGCAGAAGGTTACCAGTGCAAGCACAATGGCTGCCGGAGAAAATGCGGTTTCACCAATATTGGCACGCATAAACTCAATCACCGCTCCCAGTCCGCCTTCCGCACCCGGATACATCATCTCTGCTATTCTGCCGCCGGCAACAATACCAATTACCAGGGCTGCCACCCAGATGAAGAACTGCTGCAGGGCTACTGCCACAATGGCAAACACTTTACCGGTCAGCAGCGCATATGGATGCAGGGAGGTCAGCAGTGTCTCCACCAGTTTGGATGTCTTTTCCACCGATACACTCTGGCTGATATTCTGTCCGTACAATAACAGCAGGAAATACAGAAGGAATCCAAACAACGCCGGCGCTAACATTTCTATCAGCATAACTACAATATCTTCCTCTTCTCCTGCCTCAGACACGCTGATAGTAGTCTGCTTCTTTACCTGGGCAATTTCAAATTCATCCATACCGCTGTTTAAAACTCTCGCCTTCTCTACGGCAATGGCAACCAGGTCTGCCATTTCCTGACCGTCACTTAAGGAAAGCTCTTCCGAAGTAGATGGTACAATCGCCATTACGGAAATGGTAGTTCCTTCTTTTTCAATCACAACACCAACGGCACGCTGACCTTCTTCCTGGGCTGCTTTTACCTTCAGTTCTTCTGCGGTCATACCGCTTACCTGTTCCAGTACTACCTCACTGTAATAGGTTTCCTTTAATTCCGGAATCCAGTTGGCAAACTTTAATTCTCCAAGACCTGTATTATCAAGAACATATACTTTTTCCACATCACAAAGTTCTGTTGCCTCACCTGCTCCCTCTTCTTTGTCTTCCGGTTTTGCTGCCAGTACACAAAGCAGAATGGACACAGCAATAATCGCAAGGGCAACCAGCGTAGTTACAGCAATATATGATTTTGATTTTGTATTCTGCTTATAATTGAAGGAAAATACGCTTTTCCAGCCTTTAAAATTTTTCATTATGCATTTTCCCCTTTCTTTACTTTCTGCTTTTTCGGTTCTTTTGCCATGGCAAACACATCTTTGATTTTCAGACGGTTGCCATTGTGTAAAATCAATCCTTCATAAACCTTCGCTACAAACTTAAACATCAGCACAATAGACAGAAGAAGTACTGCAATCGCTACCAGAGCAATCCAGAGTTCTGCCTTGCCTACCAGCAGTGCTGCCGGGAGCAGGAAGGACGAAGAAAGTGGGAAAATCAATGCAAAGGTAACAAAGGCATTCTCACCAGATGCCATCAGCGTACTTGCCGCACCATAACCGATGTAAAAACCAACCAGAGAAAGTGTGGTCAGAAGAGTAAGGCTCTCGTTGGCATCCTCCATACGGCTGGCAGTCGCACCACACAGGCCTGCAAGAATGGAAAAGAATACCATGCCGGCTCCTGCCACCACCAGTCCAAGGATAATATTTCCGGCATTCAGGCTGGCTAACATTTCCGGTGTCAGGAACTGGGCAATCACATTGCCACTCTCTCCGGAAACCAGTTCCCCAATCTTTGTGGAAACAAAAATTGCTACAACCATTGCCACAAGCTGAATCATAACAGCCACTAACATGGCAAATACTTTACCTACAATAATCGCTAACGGACGGATGGAAGTCAGCAGGTATTCAATAACCCTGGTAGACTTTTCCTGCACAATGGAGCTGGCAACCTGGCTGGCACCCATGACACAGACCATCAGTACCACAAACATCATGCCATAAATAAACCAGTACTCGCCTTCGGTAATGGACGTATCCTCCAGAACTACTGCACTCTGGGTATCTACCACACTGGCAGAAGTTACCACGCTGGTTTCGAAAAACTGCAGTTCCTCTTCTGTCAGACCAAGCAGCTGCACTTTTGCCTTTGTGTAGGCATTCTGGACATACTGCCCTAACATCTGCAGTTCATAGTTACTGGCATCTCCCTCCGGGGAACACAAAAACTGGATATAGCAGTACATGTCATCTTCCTTTAAGGTCAGGACCACAGAGTTTTCTTCCTCTTCCAGCAGCCTTGTTTCCAGTGTTTCCATATCTTCCTTTGCAGCAGTAAATTCAATATGCTGGTAACTTTCCGGCAGTTCTGCCGCAATATCCAGACTCTGATATACCGTCATATTGGAAAGATATACTTTTTCGATGGAACTCTTTTCGATTTCTTCTTCCACGGTATTACCCATAAACACATTCATCAGCGGCATGGAAACCATGGAAAGCACAATCATAAAAATCAGGGTTCCGATATATGCTTTACTTTTTAATGTCTGGCCAAGCGTAAAGTTAAAGACATCCCGCCAGCCTCTCACACTATCTTTCTTCATTGTTGTCGCCCACCTTTTCTACGAAAATTTCATGCAGGGATGGCTCTCTGAGCTCAAACTTAACCAGCGGCACATCATTCTGCATCATGCTTGCCAGAAATTCTCTTGCCTGGCGTTCATCCTTTACCTTAAGATGATATTCGCTTGGCAGCTTTTCTACTACCCGAAGACCAAATTTCTGGATGTGCGGTGCAATTTCCGAATCACTCTTGACAAACAGATTGACTCTGCCGTAACTCTTCTTGATTTCATTTAAGTTACCCTGCAGTACTGCCTCACCACGGTTCATAATGGTAATGTCCGTACAGAACTCTTCAATGGTCGGCATCTGGTGGCTGGACATGATTAAATACTTATTCTTTGCAATTTCTTCCCGGATAATTCCCTTGAACAGGTCTGTATTTACCGGGTCAAGACCACTGAGCGGCTCATCCAGGATTAAAAATTCCGGTTCGGAAATCAGGGCTGCCATCAACTGCACCTTCTGCTGGTTACCTTTGGATAACTGGTCCGCGCGGTTTGCCTTTGCCTGCTTGCCCTTTACGGCCTTTGGAGGGAAAATGTACTCTGTAACCTGCAGACGCTCTGCCCAGTATTTAATACGCTCCATGGCGGTCTTTCTTGGCACCTTTTTCAAAGATGCGAAGTACAGCAGCTGGTCTAACAGGGAATATTTTGGATATAAGCCTCTTTCCTCTGCCAGATAGCCTACATTCATGAAGGCGGCAGAAAACGGTTTGCCGTTCCAGAGAACCTCACCACCATTTTTGGCAAGCATTCCAAGAATCATACGGATGGAAGTCGTCTTTCCGGCTCCGTTGGTTCCAAGCAGGGCATAGACACCCGGCTCCTTGATGGAAAAGCTTAAATCATTTACCACTACCTTTTCCCCATACTGTTTTTTTAAATTTTTCACTTCTAACATTGCGTTATCCTCCCTTGATAAAACTTATAAGATTTATATATGTAGAGTAACAGTAAACCATGAAGGTACAAAACTGTCAGCTCCTGTTACTTCATAACCTCCGATGGATGCTTCGCAAAATAAATTGCCTGTACGCTGTAGGACGATACCATCACCAGAAGAAAAATGGTCACAATAATCGTAGCAAATGCCCCTGTTCCGAACGACATCTGACCGACCAGACAGACCACCCACAGAACCACTCCGGTAATATTCATCACCTTGAAGGACTTATACGCACATTTGTATGCCGTATACTTTTCTGCCTCATCACAAGTCTCCAGCCATTTGTTGTTAAACTTCATATCATAAACACTGCCGGACTTTTCCGGATTGATTTCCTTTGCCAGATTTACTGTTTTCTGCTGTATGACACTGCCTACCACAAGGGCAATAATCATGTGCAGAAATACTGCCGCCAGAGAAATCACCGGAATATCCTCCGGACCATCCCAGCCACCGGCAATATCCGTTGCCCATACCCCGACGGAAAAGAAAAAGTAGGAGCCGTACAGAATCAGATTGCTGAACCATATCGCATAAGACAGTTTGGTTTCAATGGCATTTAACACCTCTTCATCTTCCTCATCCCATGCAGTATATTCCATGCGGCTTTTCCTGCATAACACCGCACTTACCACAGCCAGACCGGTTGTATAAACAAAACCGCCATAAACAGCCGCATATCTCAGAACCGTAAGTATGGACTCCATTACCGTACTTTCCATCATATGTCCCAGAAAACCACTGGCAAAACCTATCAGTGCACCAATCAGAAGTGCCAGCAGCATCATTGGCAGCAGCTTTCCCAGTGCTTTTTTGTCCTCCCGTTTATTGGACTGCTGCTTCTCTACTGCTTCATTACTTTTTTCCGACATTTCTTATTCCTCCCGTGTACTACTCTTTTTTATCGTTTTTCCAATCTGGCCGCCCATCTGGGCAAACCATAAACAAATCAGGCCGGAAAACGGATTTAACTTTCTCCATCCGCTTCGTCCTCCTCGTATTCAAACATGTCCTCTACTGTAACACCGCACAGCTTTGCCAGCTTTAGGGCCAGCGTTACGGACGGGGAATAATCGCCACGCTCAATCTGGCTGATGGTCTGTCTGGACACTCCGGCCAGTTTCCCCATTTCCTGCTGGTTGACTCCCAGCCTTGCCCGGTAATCTTTTAAGCAGTTTTTTAATGGCACACCCCTGATACTCCTTTCCATTGTCAGACTATTCGACAACTTTCTTTGTCAACAAAAACACAGTTGACAACTTTTCTTGTCACCCATAATACCATTGACAACTTTTCTTGTCAATAGGTGTTTTTTATTTTTTTCTTATTCTTTACCGATTTCCTCTAATCTTTCATTGACAAAAGCGGTGTGTAAGTGCTATCATAGTCTGTGGTTCAATCGAGTCAGCTCGTCTGACCTGAAATACATGAGCGGCGGAAAATTCCAAACCATATTTCTGCCGGAGCACAAACAATGTGTGAATCAAGAAAGGAGTACTCTAATGATGAGAGAAGAGTGGAACAATTTCACAAGCGGCATCTGGGTAAAGGAAATCAACGTACGTGACTTTATCCAGAAGAACTACACTCCATATGAAGGTGACGATTCCTTCTTATGTGAAGCAACCCAGAATACCAAAGATTTATGGGCACAGGTTATGGAATTAACCAAGGAAGAAAGAGAAAAAGGCGGTGTCCTTGATATGGATACCAAGATTATCTCTACCATCACTTCCCATGGTCCTGGCTATTTAAATAAAGACAAGGAAACTATCGTTGGTTTCCAGACTGACAAGCCATTCAAGCGCGCACTTCAGCCAAACGGTGGTATCCGTATGGCAGTAAAGGCATGCGAAGACAATGGTTACACAGTAGATCCAGCTATCGTTGAGTTCTACACAAAGCACAGAAAGACACACAATGCCGGTGTATTTGATGCTTACACACCAGAAATGCGTGCCTGCCGTTCCAGCCATGTTATTACCGGTCTTCCGGATGCTTATGGCCGTGGACGTATCATCGGTGACTACCGTCGTGTAGCTCTTTACGGTGTTGACCGTCTGATTGCTGACAAGAAGCATCAGAAGGATACTACACGTACTACCATGTACTCTGACGTTACAAGAAACCGTGAAGAATTATCCGAGCAGATCCGTGCATTAGAAGAGTTAAGAGAGCTTGGTAACATCTACGGTTTCGATATTTCCAGACCGGCGCAGAACGTTAAGGAAGCTATCCAGTGGACTTACTTCGGTTACCTTGCAGCAGTTAAGGAGCAGAACGGTGCAGCTATGTCCCTTGGACGTACTTCCACCTTCCTTGATATTTATGCTCAGCGTGACCTTGCAAACGGCACATTTACAGAAGAACAGATTCAGGAATTCGTAGACCACTTCGTAATGAAGCTTCGTCTTGTTAAGTTCGCAAGAACACCAGAATACAACGCTCTGTTCTCCGGTGACCCAACATGGGTAACAGAATCCATCGGTGGTATGGGTATCGACGGACGTACTTTAGTTACAAAGATGTCCTATCGTTTCCTTCACACCTTAATTAACTTAGGTACTGCTCCAGAACCAAACCTTACTGTATTATGGTCCACAAGACTTCCTGAAAACTTCAAGAAGTTCTGTGCAAAGACTTCCGTTCTGTCCTCTTCCATCCAGTATGAGAACGATGACTTAATGCGTGTAACACATGGTGATGACTACGCTATCGCATGCTGCGTATCCTCCATGAGAGTTGGTAAGGAAATGCAGTTCTTCGGTGCAAGAGCAAACCTGGCTAAGTGTCTCCTCTACGCTATCAACGGTGGTGTGGATGAAGTTTCCAAGAAGCAGGTTGGTCCTAAGTACCGTCCAATCACATCCGAATACCTTGACTTCGATGAAGTTTGGGATAAGTACAAGGATATGATGAAGTGGTTAGCAGGTGTTTATGTAAATACTCTGAACATCATCCACTACATGCATGACAAGTACTGCTATGAAAGATTACAGATGGCATTACATGATAAGAACGTAACCCGTTGGTTCGCTAC
>JAGBBW010000098.1 GCA_017938285.1 Lachnospiraceae bacterium | reverse complement strand
TTCTGGTATTACTTGTTTACCGGTGTGTTTGAAGCTGCCACCATTCATTATGCAGTTGCCAAGATTTTTGGACCGCTGGTATTTGGAAGAGGCTGGTGCGGATATGCCTGCTGGACTGCCATGGTGTTGGATTTTCTGCCATATAAAGTACCGGAACAGCCAAGAAAGAAAATAGGCTGGATCAGATATATTGTTTTTGCTGTATCACTGGTATTTGTTTCCGCTCTTTTTTTAGCCCACGTAGGCAATCTGGAAAAGATAATGTTCTGGGCATTTATTATAGGAAATATTTTGTATTATGCCGTTGGTATTATTCTTGCATTTGTATGTAAGGATAATCGTGCGTTCTGTAAATACATATGTCCGATTACGGTATTTATGAAACCGATGAGCTATTTTTCCTTATTTAGAATTAAATGCGACAAAAGCAAATGTATCTCCTGTGGAAGGTGTAAAAAAGTCTGCCCTATGGATGTTGATATGACAGATAATTCAAGAAAACGCCAGAATGGTACGGATTGTATTATGTGCTTTGAATGTACAAAGGTTTGCCCTAAAAAGGCTTTATAAATATTGTCTTTAGAGAAAAAATTTTCCTCGTAACCTTAAGCAAAAAAGAATCCCAGAAAAATGGCAGGCAGTGAATAGTCGCTGGACAGCCTGTCATTTCCCTGGGATTCTTTTTTGAAGCTCAGAAATATATCGGAAAATTCTACTGCCGCAGGAATGATTCGGACAAATGGAAAATATATATGTGGTACAGATTCTTTTAGGAGGAACCATGAACCGTTTAAAAAGAAAAATAATATCCTTTATTGCTGTACTGCTGTTATGTCTTATGTTACTTCCGGAATGTCTGGTCTGTCTGGCAGAGGAAACCGGAAAACCACAGCTTTTGTCGGAATCCTTTATACTGATGGAGGCTTCCACGGGAACCATTATTTATGAAAAAGATATGCATAAGGTGCTTCCGCCAGCCAGCATTACAAAAATCATGACACTGATTCTGATTTATGAAGCACTGGATGAGGGAACCATTACAAAAGAGACTATTGTAACTGCCAGCAGCCATGCGGCCAGTATGGGAGGTTCCCAGGTATATCTGGAAGAGGGCGAACAGCAGACGGTAGAGACAATGATTAAGTGTATCTGTATTTCCAGCGCCAATGATGCCTGTGTTGCCATGGCAGAGCATATCAGTGGGACAGAGGAAGCTTTTGTGGCAGAAATGAATAAAAAGGCAAAAGAGCTTGGTATGAATGATACCCATTTTGTCAACTGCTGTGGACTGGATGTGGATGGCCACGTGTCCAGCGCTTATGATATTGCGTTGATGTCCAACGAGCTGATAACAAAGCACCCGGACATTATGACCTATTCTACGACACGAATCGATTCCATGACCCATGTGACGAGAAACGGTTCTACGGAATTTGGTTTGACAAATACAAATAAGCTGCTGAGTTCCTATGAAGGAATTACCGGATTAAAGACCGGTTCTACATCCAAGGCAAGATACTGCTTAAGTGCGACTGCCACCCGGAACGATATTGACATGATTGCAGTGATTTTGTCTGCACCGGATACCAAAACACGATTTAAGGAAGCAGCCACTCTGCTGAATTATGGTTTTTCCCAATGCAGAATTTTTACGGATGACCACGTGGATATGGAGCCGGTGAAGGTTGTGGTGGAACGCAGTATGGAACAGGAGGTGACGTTGTCTCCAACGGAAAGCTTCCGGTATGTTTCTGCGTCAAAGGAAGATTTGTCACAGGTAGAAGAAAAAATTTATGTATTTGAGAAAATTACAGCACCGGTGGCAAAGGGAGATGAACTGGGAGCCATTATTTATTCCCTGAATGGAAAAGAAATTGGAAGAGTTGCACTGGCAGCAGAAGAGGAAGTCAAAGAAGCAACGTATCTGGATTATTTGAAACGGGTTCTGGAACTGTTGTAATAGGGTGAAGAGTTACCGGAATCGAAGGAAAGCGGTTTGAACTTCTTGACATAAAAAGCGGAAAACGTTATATTTATATAGATAGGTAAAAATTAGTGTAACCAGAAGAATGATTCAAGTGTTGCAGACAACGTATATAGCAGGGAAAGAAAAAATGATGTGGTGGCATATTATATGGTTTCTGCCCATGGCAGTGGTTTTATGGCTGGTGTATGAATGGGTGGAGCATAACTGGATTCAGTATACCGTTACAGAAACAGAATGCAGCAGAATACCTGCCGGCCAGCAGATAAAGCTGTGTCTGATTTCGGATTTACATAATAATAAAAAAAATCTGCCGGAACTGTTACTGCAGATTGAAAAATTTGCTCCGGAACTGATTCTTCTGGCAGGAGACATGGTGGATAGGCATAAGGAAGAAAATCCGGAAGCAGAGGCGTTTCTGCAGGCACTTTCCGGATTGCCGTATCCGGTTTATTATTCGGTGGGAAATCATGAGGGTTCCATGATGGAAAAACAGCCGGAAGCCTGGAACGCTTACAGAAACCGCATTGGATGCCGGATAAAGTTTCTGGATAACCAGAGTGACACGATACGGCTGGGGTCTCTTCGTATTGCAGTTACTGGACTGTCGCTCCCCAAAATATTTTACAGAAAGGGAGCGTTGTGTGAAAAGAAAGAAGAACTTCCGGTACTTTCCATACCGGAGAATGATCTGCATATTCTGCTGGCGCACAATCCGGAATATGCCCGGCTGTATGACAGATATCAGGCCGATCTGATTGTTTCCGGACACCTGCATGGCGGTCTGCTTCGTCTGCCATGGATTGGAGGAGTAGTATCGCCACGGTTAAGACTTGCGGGGAAGGATGCCGGTCTGGTTTCACTTTCCCGGAGCAGTTCCATGTATATCAGCCGGGGACTGGGGTCCCATACGATTCCTTTGCGGTTCTTTAACCGGGTAGAAGTCAATTTCCTGATTTTAAAGGGAAAACGTTAAATGAAAAGAAAGAGAGAAACTGCATGGCAATTCCTGTAAAGCTGGAGGTGTTCGAAGGTCCGCTGGACTTATTGCTGCACCTGATTGATAAAAACAAAATTAATATTTACGACATTCCAATTGCACTGATTACAGAGCAGTATATGGCGTATCTGGAGGAATTGGAGAAGCAGGATCTCGACAATATGAGTGAGTTTCTTGTTATGGCGGCAACATTGCTCCGAATTAAATCAAAAATGCTGCTGCCACAGGAAGAAACCGAGGAGGAAGAACCGGAAGATCCGAGGCAGGAACTGGTGGAACGTCTTTTGGAGTACAAGATGTATAAATTTGCCTCCCTGGAGCTTAGAGACCGTCAGCTCGAGGCAGATAAGATGTTTTTTAAAAAAAGTACGCTGCCGCCGGAAGTGAAGGATTATAAAGAAGAGGTTAATCTGGAAGAACTTTTGTCCGGTCTGACCCTGGCAAAACTGAATGATATTTTTCGTTCCGTAATCAAAAAGCAGGCGGATAAAATTGACCCGGTACGAAGCAAATTTGGAAAGATTGAAAAGGAAGAAGTTAATCTGTCTGAAAAAATGCGGTATGTACAGGAATATGGACTGCTTTATAAAACATTCAGCTTTCGTGGTCTTTTAGAGGAACAGGCAGATAAGATGGAGGTCATTGTTACATTTCTCTGCATTCTGGAACTGATGAAAATGGGACGTATCCATATTGTACAGGAAGAAATTTTTGATGATATTTTCATTGAATATCTGGCAGAAGACGTCATTGAAATAGAGGAAACCCAACTGTAACTTACAACCGGAAAGGATAAAAGGACATGGAAATACAGGAATTAGAGGCACAAATCGAGGCAATATTATTTACCATGGGGGAAGCAGTAGAAGCAGAACGTATCGCACAGGCGCTGGAACAGGAAACGGATACCATCCGCCAGGTGGCAAGAAATATGATGAAGCGTTATCATGCGGCGGATCGTGGAATTCAGATTATTGAACTGAATGATTCCTTCCAGATGTCTACCAAACAGACAATGTATGAAACAATCATTAAAATTGCCCATGTGCCCAAAAAACATGTGTTGACGGAGGTTCTCCTGGAAACCCTGTCTATTGTGGCGTATAAGCAGCCGATTACAAAACAGGAAGTAGAGGCAATTCGTGGTGTCAGTTGTGAACATGCGATTAATAAACTGGTGGAGTACCGGCTGATTGCGGAAATCGGACGCCTGGACGCTCCGGGAAGACCGATTATGTTCGGTACAACGGAAGAATTTCTGCGAAATTTTGGAATGGCTTCCCTGGAAGAGCTTCCTATTGTAAAACCGGAAAAAATACAGGACTTTAAATTAGAGGCAGAAGAGGAAATTCACTTGAAACTTGATGTGTAATGTAACAGAACTACCTGCGGAGGATGAGGAAACCATGATACAGTTGACAAAAAATATGATTCGAAACCTGGCTACCAATGAAAAGACTTTTATGCGGGGCGTACAATATTTCCAGAATGGACGTATTCAGAACGCTTCCTATTCCAAGTCAGGAAAACGTTATAAAATAACCGTTAAGGGAAAACAAATTTATATGGTTACCATTGAGGAACAGGAGGACGGTTCCTTTTTGTCGAACTGCAACTGTCCTAATTCCATCAAAGAAAAGGGGGCCTGCAAGCATACCGTAGCCGCACTTTTAATGCTGCTGAAACATCAGGAACGCTCGGAAGGAAATCTTCCCAAAAATGCAGAAGAAAAGAGGGCATATCAGGTACTGGAGTATTTTGACAACCAGGAAACCGTAACCATGACAGGCGAAGTATTTCATATTGAACCTGTCATTACCCTGCCGTCCATGCTGCGGAATAATGCGGGCAAGGCATATATTTCCCTTCGTGCCGGCAGCAATAAAATATATAAAGTACAGAATATCAAAAAATTTCTGGAGGATTATATCCGCCGGGAAAATATCCTGCTTGGAAAGGAGTTCCGTTATATTGCCGGAGAGAGTGCGTTTGACCGTTCTTCCAAAGCAATTATCGACTTCTTGCTGGAAATTTACGATGTGACGGAGCTGGCAGATGGTAAAGATGCCGGACAGATTTTCCTGAAATCCCAGATGGTGCTTTCCAAATTTTTGTTTATTAAATTTCTGCGTCAGTTTGCAGGGACACCATTTAGTCTGGAATTGTATGGAAATTCATACGAAGAAGTCCGATGCATTCCAAAAAATCCAAACATCGAAATTGAACTTCTGGCAGATGAGGATTTTATTTCGCTGGATTACAAAGACAGGGAGCCGGTAATTCCGGTATCGGAAAACGGAGAAATTTTATACCGGGACCGTTTTCTGTTTTTGCCGGACAAGCAGTTTCTACGCAATTTCCTTCCATTTTTTAATTCTCTTGGAGGAGATAAAAAACCACTGGTATTTCAGGGGGTATATAAACAGCGTTTTCTGCAGAATGTTCTTCCAAGACTGCATGGCACCATGGATATTCTGGTGCCGGAGGAACTGAAGGAACGCTATATTTCACCGGATCTGAATATTGAACTGTTTTTTGACAAGTATCAGAACTATGTTAAAGTAGAACTGTTTTTTAAGTATGACGAATACCGTTTTAATTCTTTTGAAAATCTGAACAGCGGGGATTATATTATTCTCCGTCAGCGGGAGAAAGAAATGGCAGTTATCAATTTGCTGGAGGAATATGGGTTTGAACCATACAGTGGATTTTATCTTTTGAAGGCAGACAATGAAATTTATCAGTTTCTTCAGGAAGGAATCAATATTCTGATGGAGCACGGAGAGGTATTTTACTCGGAAGCATTCCGGAAAATGAAGGCAAAGCAGACGAATGCATTTTCTGTAGGACTTCGTGTTTCAAAAGATATTGATTTGCTGGAAATGGATTTAAATTACGGGGATATTTCCAAAGAGGAACTGCAGCAGTTATTCCGTTCGTATCGTTTGAAGAAAAAGTTCTTCCGCTTGACGGATGGCAGTTTTATTGATCTGGAATCAGAAGAAATCGGGAAAATGGTGGAGATTCTGGACAACCTGAATGTTTCAGCCAAAGAAATGGAGGGACAGTCTACCTTCAAACTGTCCAAAGGACTGGCTTTATATCTGGATGATTTATTTGATGAAACAGCGATTGAGGTTCAAAAAAATGAAGAATTCAGACAGATGCTGGATACAGTTTCTGACATGGAACAGCAGACGTATGAAATTCCATCCGGTGTCAGGGCTGAACTGCGTCCATACCAGGAACTGGGGTTCCGGTGGCTCATGACATTGTCGGACCATCAGCTGGGAGGTATTCTGGCAGATGATATGGGTCTTGGTAAGACGCTGCAGGCCATTGTTTATATGAAAGCCATGAAAGAGAGGGATGAACAGAACCAGTTCCTGATTGTCTGTCCGACGTCCCTGGTATATAACTGGATGGATGAGCTGGAGAATTTTACTCCGGATCTGCGCTGTCGTGTGATTACCGGTACTCCGGAAGAACGGTCGGTTCTGATTAAAGACTCCAGTGAAATTGATGTAATAATTACATCATATCCGCTGCTGCGCCGTGATATTGCTAATTATGAGGAAAAGAAATTCCATACCGTCTTTCTGGACGAAGCCCAGTTCATTAAGAATGCGGCTTCCTTAAATGCCAAATCGGTAAAGGCATTGCAGGCATTCCACCGGTTTGCACTGACCGGTACTCCGATTGAAAATTCCCTTTCGGAGCTGTGGTCCATTTTTGATTTTGTTATGCCGTATTATCTGCTGACCCATTCCAGGTTTGTAAAGCAGTACGAAAAGCAGATTTTAAAGAATGATGAAGCGGCCCTGAACAGTTTAAACAAGCGTATCCGTCCATTTATCCTGCGTCGTATGAAGAAGGATGTGCTGCATGATCTTCCGGAAAAGGTAGAGACAAAATTCTTAACCGATTTAACCATGGAACAGAAGAAGATTTATTTGTCCTTCCTGGAGAGCTTCCGTGGAGAGCTGGGTGATGACTTCAGTGCCGAAACCATTAACCGGTCCCGTGTACAGATTCTGGCGGCACTGACCAGACTGCGTCAGATCTGCTGTCATCCGGGAACGTTTCTGGATAATTATGAGGGAGAAAGCGGAAAACTGGATTTGTTTTTGCAGATTTTACCGGATTTGGTATCCAATGGCCACAGAATCCTTGTATTTTCCCAGTTTACTTCCATGCTGGATATTATCCAGAAGTCGCTGAAAGAGCTGGGGTATGAATATTTCTATATGGAAGGAAATACAAAGGTTTCCGAACGGAATGACTATGTGAAACGGTTTAATGCAGGAGAGGGGCAGTTGTTCCTGATTTCCTTAAAAGCGGGCGGTACGGGTCTGAATCTTGTTGGTGCTGACACGGTAATTCATTTTGACCCATGGTGGAATCCGGCAGTGGAAGACCAGGCAACAGACCGTGCCCATCGTATCGGTCAGAAAAATTCCGTACAGGTAATTAAACTGATTACCAAGGGAACGATTGAAGAAAAGATTTTCAAGTTACAGAAAAAGAAAAAAGAGCTTTCGGATTCTGTGATTGAAGCCAAGGAAGTATTTATTAATTCGCTGAGCAAAGAAGAACTGGAAGAATTATTCTCTTTTGAAGCATAACAGAAATAAGGAATCCGGGGTATGACATTTTTTTGGCTGGCGCAGGAAACAGAACCTCTGTTTTTGCGCCAGCCTTTTTGTACGGTTACAGTTCTAAAGAATTATAATAGTCTTCCAGCAGAGCATCCAGGTAAATTTCGTCTTTATCTGAAAATTTGTTCTGTAATGCTTCTTTCATTGTTTCCATCTGCTGGAAATAAAGAAGTTCTCCACAGAGTTCTTCGGTTTCCATTTGAAGCAGTACTTCTTTTGGAAAATTTTCTTTTAAATAAGCAAGAATTGTTTCTGTGGTAAGTTCTTCGGTAGAAGCTTCTTCTTTTAAGGAAGAAATCTTTCGCAGAGAACTGATACCAGCGACCAGAAAAGCGATGGCTGAACCGAACACGATAAGCAGTGAAACCGTGGTAGCCGTAAAGTTTATCATACCGCTGACATTTAAAATACCAAATACCAGAAAAGCAGCGGCGAATACAAGAAACATAATGCCGGAAGATTTATATTCCTGGTAGCGTGACCGGGCATCTACATACACGGTGGATGGTTCCGGTGCCCGGTGGCGTGGCTTTACTTCTTCCTCTTCTCCTTTTTTTTCTTTGGCATCGTAATTGACTACAGTACGTAATTCCATGGAGGCTTCTTTTGCATCTTTTTCAGGAACAAAAATAGTAAACACGGTTTCCTCTCCATTTTCAGTTTCTGCAGGACCGGATGCTTCTTTTATTTTGCGGCCGCAATGAATCAGATATTTTATGATTTTTTCTTTCAATTCTTCGTCAGTGGTCTGAAAAAGCGGAACAAAGTTAAGTTCCAGTTCTTCTGTCAGTTCCTCCAACAGTGTTTCGTTACAATCCGGACAAATGGCAATGCCGGCACGGTATTCGTTTTTACATTTTGGACACCAGGACATGATGTACCCTCCTTCTGCTTTCGTTTTTATAGTGTTATTATAATCGTTCTTTTTCCTGATTTCAATAGGAAGCAGGCAGGAAAATGAGAACAAAATGGTTATGGCAGTTACACCGGGAGCATATAGTAGAAAAGAAAAAGATGGTGAGGAGAAAAAGATGACGGAAGAATCCAGAATAAAATCCGCCCTGCTGCGTACTTTTGTGGCGCTGGTACTCTGTATGGGGCTGATTGTTCTTAAATTTGTTTTAAAAAATGAAAAAATAGTGGAAGATTTATATAACTATCTCACAACAGACATTGTTTTTCTGGTTAAAATGTGGTATACTATACAGTAAACAGACAAAAAGCTGTAACTGTCAGGAAGGTCACGGTTACACAAAAAAGTAAATTGGAGGCACATTGTGAGAAGGCTTGCTTTATCAGATGAAATTTTAATGCAGGTGGAGAAACCTGCCCGGTATATAGGTAATGAAGTAAATATGGTAGTGAAGGATCCGGCAAAGGTGGATATCCGTTTTTGCATGTGCTTTCCGGATGTGTATGAGATAGGTATGTCCCATCTCGGTATTCAGATTTTATATGATATGTTTAATAAAAGAGAAGATACGTACTGTGAACGTGTGTATTCCCCATGGATGGACCTGGACAAGGTACTGCGTGAGAAAAAAATTCCGCTGTTTGCA
>JAGBBW010000097.1 GCA_017938285.1 Lachnospiraceae bacterium | reverse complement strand
GTTCGTTGAAAGAGAAGCAGAGAGTTCAATTTCCTACGCTTTCAATTATTCCAACAGTGTTTCCAGAGAGCGAGGAACAAAAGAAAATAGGACTATTTTTTAAGAGACTTGATGTCCTCATCACCCTTCACCAGCGTAAGCAAAATAGCATGAAAAATGTCTTGAAACACGCACAAATTTTAATATGAGCAGCAAAGGAGGCGACAAAAATGCCAGAATTAGAAGCAATTATTGAGCAAAAGCTGATTGAGCAGCTGGTTTACGGAGACTCCCAGTGGACATACCGGGAGGATTTAAAAACCGAGGAAGATTTATGGAACAACTTTAAATATATACTGGAACAGAACAATAAGGACAGTCTGAATGGTGAAAATCTTTCAGAATCGGAGTTTGAGCAGGTAAAAAATCAGCTTCAATTTTCTTCGTTTTACAAAGCCGGGGAATGGTTAGTCGGAGAAAACGGCAAGGTGCAGGTACACGTGCAGAGAGATACAGAACGTTTACATCTGGTTGTGATGAATCACGAACATATTGCTGGTGGCAGCAGCGTTTACGAGGTCATCAACCAGTACAGTGCATTAAAAACAGAGGAAAGCAGCCATGCTTCAGTCAGGGACAGGAGATTTGATGTCACTCTTATGATTAATGGTCTTCCGATGATACATATTGAATTAAAAAACAAGCAGCATTCCTACATGGAGGCGTTCCTACAGATTAAGAAATATATTGGTGAAGGTAAGTTTACTGGTATTTTTTCTGCAGTTCAGATGTTTGTTATTAGTAACGGAGTAAATACGAAATATTTTTCTGCTGCCAGTGATACGGAATTAAATGAAAAGTTTATCAGTGGCTGGCTGGACAGAGAGAATAATCCGGTAACAGATTATCTGGAATTTGCCAAAAGCGTACTTCGTATTCCGGAAGCTCATGAAATGATTGCGAGATATACGGTTCTGGACAAAAATGCCAAAAAACTGATATTGCTTCGTCCATATCAGATTCATGCGATAGAAGCAATCAGAGAAGCTTCAAAGTGTGGTAAATCCGGTTATGTGTGGCATACTACCGGTTCTGGTAAGACATTAACTTCGTATAAAGCAACCAGAAATCTGTTGATGGATATTCCATCGATTGATAAAGCAATTTTTCTGATTGACAGAAAAGATCTGGATAAGCAGACCACAATGGCCTTTCAGGCGTATGCAAATAATGACTTAATAGACGTTGATGAAACGGATAATGTGAATGATTTGAAAAATAAACTGAAATCCGCTGACCGGCAGGTAATTGTTACTACGATTCAGAAATTACGCAGACTGATTGATAAAAGGCTTGTGGAGGGGACGCCGGAATATACGAAGATAAGGAATCTGAAAATTGCGTATGTGGTAGATGAATGCCACAGGGCAGTTACTCCGGGAACCAAAAGAGAACTGGAAAGATTTTTTCGAAATTCTTTATGGTTTGGATTTACCGGAACCCCAAGATTTGCAGAAAATTCTTATCCGATGCTGGGGGATCTGCCTCGTACTACAGAGGAACTGTATGGAGAAAGACTTCATAAATATACGATACAGAATGCAATTCATGACAATGCTGTTCTGGGATTTCAGGTGGAACACAGGGGTCCTAAGAATATAGCAGATGAAACGGACAGCAGTGTTTATGACAATGAAACACATATGCTGAATGTTCTGGATGTGATTCTGAATAAATCATATCATAAGCTGGGATTCCAGAATGGTAAAGGAAAGACTTACACGGCATTACTGACGACGAGTTCCATTCCGATAGCGCAGAAGTATTATGACTTGTTGAAGAAAGTAAAGAATGGTGAAACTTCTCTTGTGATTGATGAAAAAATAAAAAAGGTACTTCCGGATTTTCCAAAGTTTGCGATTACTTATTCGCTATCGGAAAATGAAGATGGTTCTCAGGTGAATCAACAGAAAATGCAAAGTTCTCTGGATGATTATAATAAAATGTTTGATAAATCGTTTGAACTTGCCCAGATTCAGGCTTATAATGATAACCTGAATAACAGACTTGCCAGAAAAGAGAAAAAGTTCCAGAGAAGAAAGGAACAACTGGATCTGGTTATTGTGGTGGATCGTCTGCTTACTGGATTTGATGCTCCTTGTCTGTCCACCATTTTTATTGACAGACAGCCGATGGGACCACATGATCTGATTCAGGCATTTTCAAGAACAAACCGTATTTTGGATACAAAGAAACTGTATGGACAGATAGTAACATTCCAAGCCCCCGAGTTATTTAAAAAGTGTGTGGATAATGCAGTGAGACTTTATTCTGCAGGTAGTACGAAAGGAACGATTGTAGCGGAGTGGGAAGAAATAGAACCGGCATTCAGAAAAGCACTTGCGGCACTGCGTGTGAGTGCAGAAACACCAATGGAGATTCCGGGGATGTCGCTTTCGGAAAAAAAAGTGTTTGTAAAAATATTCCAAAACTTTGACGGTCTGTTTGCACAGTTAAAATCGTTCACAAGGTATGAGGATTCCATGCTTAAGGAATATGGGATTACTGAAGAAGAATATTATGATTATGCAGGTCATTATCTGAATGCATTGGAAGAAATAAAAACAGAAAAAAATACCGGAACAGATGAAGAAGATGGTAAAGATACAACGGAGGCTGATACAGAGTATGAGCTGATAGCATACAGTAATACAAAAATAGATTACGAATATATTATCAGTCTGATTCAGAATATTGTAACACCACAGGAGGAAGAGAGTGTTACTCCGGAAGAGAGACAGAAGAAGATAGAAGAGATAAAGCAGTATGTGGAGGAATTGCGTAAGGAGAATCCGAAGGTTGCAGAGATTATGTCCAATCTGATGAAAGAAATCGAAAGGAATGAAGAAAAGTATAAAGGACAATCTATCCTTAATATTGTTGAAACTACAAAATGGAATTGTATTGAACGGATTATTACTGATTTTTGTACGGAATGGTTTACTTCAGAAGAAGATGTAATGTATGCAGCCATGCATTATCAGAATGGAAAAATTCCGAATGAAAGTGCAATTAAGGGGACTGCTGACTTTGCAGCATACAAAGCAGTAAATGAAAATGCGACGACTAAGCTCAGATATTATACACAAATGATGTCAGAATTAAAGAAAGTGCTGGGAGAAGAAATTAAACCACTTCTTTCTCATTAATTGCTTGCAGAAAGTATCCTCTATTATGCAAAATGTTTTATATCAGCGTAAACATTTTGAGAAAAATGGAGGTGGCTTATATGCTAAATGATATGGACAGAACATCACTCTTCTGCGATTACTACAGACAGTGGGTGGATGTATACAAAAAGGGTGCAATAAGGGATGCAACGATGGCCAAGTATATGATGACATTGAAGTGGGTGGAAAAGCTTGTACCGGAATTAAAACTTTCCGGGCTTACCAGAATTGCTTATCAGCAGCTTTTAAATGACTATGCTAGGGAGCATGAGAGGCAGACAACGTTGGATTTTCATCATCAGTTAAAAGGAGCAATTCTGGATGCTGTTGACGAAGGACTGATTGAAAGAGACCCTACCAGAAAGGCGATTATCAAAGGGAAAACGCCTAAAAGTAAGAAAATCAAATATTTGAACCAGTTTGAGCTTCATACTTTGATTGCCCATCTGGATTTAAAAGAAGAAACCAGCTGGGATTGGTTTATTCTTTTGGTGGCGAAAACAGGAATGAGGTTTTCTGAGGCGTTGGCAATAACGCCAGGTGATTTTGATTTTTCCAGACAGACATTGTCGATAAGTAAGACATGGGACTATAAAGGGGATAGTGGTTTTTTGCCGACAAAGAATAAATCATCCGTCAGAAAAATTCAGATTGACTGGCAGATTGTTGTTAAGTTTTCTGAACTGATCAAGGGAATGCCGGAAGATGAACCGATTTTTGCAGGTAAGGAGAAAATTTATAATTCCACGGTAAATAATGTACTTACCAGACATTGTAAGGAATGTGGGATTTCTTCGATTTCCATTCATGGTCTGCGTCATACGCATGCATCCTTGTTGCTGTTTGCCGGAGTATCCATTGCAAGTGTGGCGCGTAGATTGGGTCATGCAAGTATGACAACAACACAAAAAACCTACCTGCACATTATTCAGGAACTGGAGAATAAGGATGTGGATCTGGTAATGAGAACATTATCAGGTTTATAAGGGAAACGCTGATTAATCAGTGTTTCCTTAGATAATGAGAGAAATGCTTGCGCTGATGTATCCTTATTCTAAAGTATTTATATTTTGTAAATTATTGAATGCAAACGAACCTCGTAACTGTAAAAATACAAAACTGTTACGAGGTTTGTTTGAAGGAACATTAATAGTTTGAGTGTAACTATTCAGCAACGGACAAAACAGCTATTACAGTGCAGTTACTGTTACATCAGTAAATTCTGCAAATCCACCGGAATTACCTGCTGCCAGGGCTGTAGCATACACTCCGATTTTAGCCCCAACCCAGGTATGATCCTTTGGTGTGGAAGTGAATGGAATTTCGGTAAATTCCGTTTCCCCAGCCAGTTGGTAAAACATATGGCAAACCTTATCTGTGCCAAAAACAATGCGCAGAACAGCAGTGGCAATCGTGTTGTCTACTTTTGTAGAAAATAAAGCTTTTTCGATTTTTCCATCATTTTCCTGACTTTCTGATTCAAAGTAAACCAGATTCATTTCAGATTCCGTTTTTCTAAATGCCAGTGCCGAATATTCGCCGCCAATCATGACAATTCCAGCCTGTTCCTTATCCTGCAATCCAGAAATATCTATAGTAAAATCAGCGGTAAAAGCAGGGCAGACCAGCTTCTGGGTCAGTACATTGGCACAGTTCCAAAGCACCGGGGACCCGGTTCCGGCTGGATTTAAACTGTAGAGCCGCAAAGCTCCCGGACGTTCTGTCAGGGAGTAAAACTCCTTTTTGCTGTTGGCAAGCCACTGCCACTGCAGCCCAAGAGTGGAAGAACTAAAATCATCAGAAGCAGCTAAATAGGCAGGTTCTACATCGGCAGGCACTCCCGATGGTTTTGGATATACATGCTGTGGCTCTCCACAGTCGATGCCTTCTACGTCTTTACCAATCACCGGCCAGTCATTTTTCCAGACAACAGGCTGCATGTGGGTGATACGTCCGTATACTCCGGCGTCCTGAAAATGAATAAACCATTCTTCACCGGATGGGGTATCTACCAGGCCGCCCTGGTGCGGTCCGTTGATATCGGAACTGCCCTGGTGCATCACAATCTTTTCTTCATAAGGACCGTACAGATTTTTGGAACGCAGTACCGTCTGCCAGCCGGTGCGGACACCTCCGGCCGGTGCAAAAATGTAGAAGTAACCATTGCGCTTATATACTTTCGGACCTTCGATGGTCGGATTGGTTGCAGTACCGTCATACAGGAAAGTATCATCGCTAATGCAGTGTTCGCCGTCAGCAGTAATCTGGAAGATACCAAGAATGCTTTTAAAACCGATGCGGCTCTTGGCATATCCGTGAATGACGTAAGCAGTGCCGTCTTCGTTCCAGACCGGGCATGGGTCAATGTAGCCTTTGCCGGGAAGAATGAGGCGTGGTTCGGACCAGTCGCCCAGTGGGTCTTTTGTTTTCAGCATAAAAATTCCTTCGTCCGGCATACCGACAAAAATGAAAAATTCGCCGTTGTGGTAGCGGATGCTCGGAGCCCAGATGCCTCTGGCATGGGCAGGAGAGTGGTAGCGGTCGTAAGGAAGTGCTTCCTTGATGGCGTAATTTTTTAGTTCCCAGTTCACCAGATCCTTGGAAGTAAGAATTGGGAGTCCGGGAATGTAGTTGAAGCTGGACGCTGTCATATAAAAGGTGTCTCCGACACGGATAACATCCGGGTCAGAGTAATCAGCATATAAAATTGGATTCTGGAAAGTTCCGTTTTGTAAGTCGGAACACCATAAACGGGAGTCAGTCATAGGAACCTCTTTTCTAAGTAATATTTTAGTAAGTCATGATACAATATGCTAAGATGATATAACAATAAGGACTGATTGGATGTAAAACGTAAAAAAATAGTGCAGTGAAAAGTTATGGTTCCACTGCTGTAGAAAGAGGTTTTTCCGGTCCTTCCAGCAATAATTCTGCATACACTCCACCAAGTTTTTTCAGCTCCTTTGCAATCAGTCCGGCAAAAACAATCGCGCCTTCGTAACGCAGGTGGGAATTGTCTGCTTTTCCTTCCGGGTAATTGTCATACAAGCCGGCAGGAAAATTCATGAACCACTTTTTACTGTTTTCATCACCGGTTTCGGTCAGTACCTGGCGGCTCAGTTCGCACAAATCAATGACCGGAACGTTTAAGCGGGCACCGGTCTGGCGAACCGCCTCCGGATAGTCTCCGTGAGTGTCCTTCAAGGCGCCGTTCTCATCAAAATGGCGGCGGCAGAGCGGGGTAAGCAGGACCGGATAAGCCTTGCGGTTTCTGGCAACGTTAATAAATTTTTCCAGATTGACCTGATACTCGCCAAATGGGTCAGTATAACGGGTTGGGTCTTCCTTCTTTTCGTCGTTGTGGCCGAACTGGATAAAAAGAAAATCTCCCTCACGGATGTCGTTGTAAATTGCCGCCAGACGGGACTCATCAATGAAGCTTTTGGTGCTTCTGCCGTTGATGGCATGATTCTGGATTTTGCACTCCTGCTTAAAGTAGAGTGGAAGCGCCTGGCCGATTCCGGTTTCCGGATAGGCGTAAATGGATTTTTGTGCCACGATGGAATCGCCGGCATAATAAATTCTTGTTGACATGGTTCCTCCTTTTTATGTCTCTGTCCCTCCGGAAGTACGGAACGCTTTCGGTGAATCACCATACACCTTTTTAAACGCCCGGCGGAAGGAGTTAGGGTTATTATATCCAAGATGACTGTAAAGCTCAGAGAGCGGTGTATCTGTCTCCCGGATCAGAATCATTGCCTGGGACATACGAAGTTCTTCCAGGTATTCCGAAAAGTTCCGTCCGGTTTCTGTTTTAAAGAGATAGGAGAAATAACTTTCCGAAATGGAAAATTCCTCGGATATTTTTTTCAGGCTCAGGTCGGCATCGTAATAGTTTTTTGTAATATACTCCTGAATCCGGGCAATCAGCTGGTTGCCTTCCGGTTTCCGCCGGAAACAGGATGCCAGTTCCAGGGCAAGCTGCTCCATGCCGTCCAGGGTCTGTTCTATCTGGAGGGCAGTGTCAAAACGGATAAAAAATTCTTTGTTTTCCGGGGTGTCCTCCATACTGTAGCGGATTTTAACCAGAGTGGTGCGCAGGTCGGAAAGCAGCCATTTCATGGTTTCCGCAGATAGGGAGCGGTAATCCGCATTTTCCCGGTGAATCAGCTTGAAGATTTCCTGAATCTGTAGGGTGTTTGCTGCCTGGATAAAGCTGGTAAGCTGCTGCGCCATCTCAAAAGGATAGTAATACAGTCCGCTGCTGCGGTTTAAATGCTTATAAGAAAGGAAAATAGTTTCATCCGTAGTGTGGGAGGCAGCTTCCAGTGCCTGCTGGTAGGACTTCCAGAAAAATGGAAGTTTTTTATTGGAATCACCCAGACCACCGAAAATCCAGATGGAATGCTCTTTTAGAAGCTCGTTGTGGAGTGTGGTAAAGGTATCTTCCAGAGACTGGAGCAGGGCAGGAGTTCCCGGTTTTTCTTCGGAGGAGAGCAGCAGTGCAAAGCTGTTGACGTCCGGATGGTAAATCAGGATGTCACTGCCAAAATACTTATAAAAGCTGCGGTACAGCATGGTTTCGTATTCGTTCAGCCGGGACGGGGACTGGGAAGCTTCGGTGCCTTCCTCTGTGTAAAATTCCAGCTGCTCTAATTTTACGCTGACATAAAGAACGAAGAAGCTTCGTTCACCGAGACCTTTTATCTGCAGAAAATCCGCAATTTCCCGGACATCCTGTTCAGAGGAAACAGAGCCTTTCATAATACGGGCAACATAGGCGCTGTATACCAGAGGACGCTGTTTCTGCAGGGCATCCTGCAGGGTGAGATTTTCCTGTCTTGAGGTTTCCAGACGGTTTGTCATCTGTTCAAAAGGCTTTATGTTGGTTCGGGACATCCAGTACACCAGGAGAAAAGTCAGGATGCCAAAGAGCAGAATAACAATCAGGTAAGTGACCTGGTAGGTGGTCAGGTCGTTTAACAGGTATGAGTTTGGCTGAATCAGGTAATACTGCCAGCGGTTAAACCCGGAAGTGATTTTTGTGATGGTATATCCCCGCAGCCCTTCCCGGAATTCCTCGGTCTGGTACGGGGAAGAAGAGCGGTCCGCTATGGCAGCAAGCTCTGCAACCGGTTTTTTTGGTGTATAATCACCGGATAAAGTAAATAAAGGTGCATTTTTTTCGTCAGTAACATAGACCATGGCATACGGACTTTCCATTACGGTCTGGAAATAAGCCTTTATACTGGCGGTATCCAGTTCAAAGCAGGCGATGGCCGGCTGGTAGATATCGGAGTGAAAGGCGCTTAACGGAAGCTTATATAAATAGGAAGACAACTGACTCTGAAAGCGGGATAACGGCAGCAGTGTGCGGCAGTTATCGTAGGAAGAAACCATGGACAGCCAGGTGTCATACAGGTCATTCTGAAAACCGCGGTCAAACTTATAGTAAAGCTCCCGGTCCATAAACAGGGTCGGGGAAATCAGATAGCCGGAATCCGGCAGATAGACATAAAAACTGTCAACCGGCAGGATATCCTGCATGACCATAATGTCAGAAAGATAGGTCATGGATTCCTTGGAAAGGGTATAGTAGTAGGCATTCCGTTCTGTCTGGCTGGACAGATTTTTTAAATGGGTATTGGAACCAATCTGTGCAGTCAGAGTGGACAGAAGGCGCAGGGAGGCATCCATTTCACCAACACTTTCTTTAAATAAAGTGTAATTCTGGCGGTAGGTATAATCCCTGGACGTAGTCCGTACGGAAAGCAGAAAAAAGAAACCAAGTACAAGTGTGAGAATGATAATCATACTGTAAGAGGTTACAAAACGGAATAAAAGTGTCTTGTTATTTTCTATAGGAAAGGGTTTTTTCATGAAATATACTCCCATATATTAAAAATCAGGCAGACATTTTTGTATTAATTGTACAAAAATCCGCAAGAAAATTATAACAAAACTATGAATTTATTGCAATATGGAAAGTGCAAAATTTACGTTTTTGTAAAAAATGAAAGAGGTTACATTAGAAAAAAAGGAAGTTTTTATAAACGAAAAGTGTGATAAATAAAGGGTTTGTAAAATTTGCATCCTGGTTTCTTAAGAAAGTATAAAAATTGTAGCTTGTTTGGAGAACAGAAAATATGTTAAAATTATGTCATCATCAAGGAAACCGGTGGGAGCGTAAGCACTGGTTCCGAAAAAGAAAATGGAGGGTAAAACTGATGAGAAAAACATGGAAAAAGCTTCTGGCTCTCGGACTTGCCGCAACTATGGTTGCAGGTATGACAGCCTGTGGAGGAAAGAAAGCAGCAGAGCTTGACAAGCTGACTATCCTGGTGGATAACACCGTAGTCAACACACTGAACGGACAGGCGCAGTTTGAAGCAGGTCTGGAAGAACTGATGGGCATTGATATTGAAATTATCCAGCCTGACCACTCTGGTTACTATGATACCGTAGGCCAGACATTTGCAAATCCGGACACAACCCAGTGGCCTGATATTGTATTACTTGGTTCCACTTATTATGCAACTTATGCTTCCCAGGGTCTTTTAGCTGACCTGACAGAGATCTGGGAAAAGTCTGATTTAAAGGCTTCCGGCGTTATCGCTGATGAAAAGACCATTACAGACTACGCAATTGATGGTAAGATTTATGGTATTGCTCCGGCACGTGGTAACGGATGTATGACTTATGTAAAGCAGTCCTGGTTAGACAAGGCCGGCATTACCAAGGTTCCTACTACTTATGCAGAGTACACAGCAATGTTAGACGCTTTCGTTGCTCTGAGTCCTGACGGTTATGCTATCACATCCCCAGGTCTTGTAAATAACGAAGCTCCTTATGTAAACTACTTACCGGAATTCTTCCAGAGTGCATATCCTGACTTCTACCAGAAGGAAGACGGCACATGGGTAGACGGTTTCTCCGAGCAGGCAATGAAGGATGCCCTTGGCAGACTGATTGACGCTTACAACAATGGCTGGATCGATAAGGAATTTGCTACCAACAAGACTTCTACCTGCCGTGATAAGTTCTACGCTGACAAGTGTGGTGTATTTACTTACTGGGCTGGTACCTGGGCAGCAACTCTTTCCGATAAGCTGATTGCAGCAGGTCTGGATTCCGAACTTGTTGCCATGAAGCCAATCGATGAAGTTGGCCAGTACATCGAAAGATATTCCCCAGTCTGGGCAATTACTTCTGCATGTGAAAATCCGGAGCAGGCATTTGATTTATTCTTCGGTACCATGTTAGACGGTTCCAAGGGTCAGGTTCTCTGGACCTTTGGTGCAGAAGATGTTCACTGGAGCAAGAAGGCAGAAGATGTTGTAGTTGGTTCTGGTGATTCCACAAAGACTTATACATATGGAGAGGGTGAGTTCCATTTCAAGGCAAATCTGGAAACTGGTGACTCCCAGTATAAGAAGAACCACATTGATCCGGTTCTTTCCATTGCAAAGTTTAAGGATGGCGAAGACGTATCCAACGCACAGATGGACCCAAGAGCATCCGCTGCGGCTGACATCTTCTTCAGTAACTGTACTATCGCTCCAAAGATCGTTTCCAACGATACCATGAGCAAGTACCAGTCTGCAATCATGTCCTTAAGAATTGAGCTTGTATCCCAGGTAGCTGCTGGTACAATCTCCATCGAAGATGCATATGCAAGATACAATGACGAGCAGGGTGCTAACATCCAGGCTATCTTAGATTCCTTAAACAATAAGTAATCTGTTCTTCTGAATAAGAAGGGGAAAATTTGTGGGGCTGCTCAGTCTGGCAGCCCCATGATTATTTGTTACAGAAAGGGTGCGACCTGATGGAAAAGAAAATGAAAAAGAAAAAAACTCCGGTCAGTAATAAGCCATTATCTGTCCGGCTTTATACATACCGCTGGTTTTACGTGATGTTTCTGCCAGTGCTTGCGTTTTTGATTGTATTCCACTATCTGCCGCTGGCAGGTATCCGGTATATGTTCTATTCGTATACCTCCGCTTTTAACATTAAGTGGGTAGGTCTTGACAACTTCATTGACCTGGTTTCCAGACCGCCATTCTGGAATTCCTTTATTAACACACTGGAGCTTAGTATTATCAAGCTGTTGTTAAATACCTTTATGGCAGTTATCATTTCCTTGTTACTGAACGAAATGGTAAACATCTACTTTAAGAAAATTACACAGACGATTATTTATCTGCCGCACTTTATGTCCTGGGTAGTAACGGCGTCTGTATTTACTTTAATTCTTTCCACCTATTCCTCTGGTCTTGTAAATACCATGTTAAAGACCATGGGTATCATTGAAGCAGGAGAGGAAATCAGTTTCCTGACTTCCACGGAGTGGTGGAGATTTACGTACTATTTAATCAATATCTGGAAGGACACAGGATGGGGAACTATCGTATTCCTTGCGACCTTGTCCGGTATCAGCCCTGATCTTTATGAGGCTGCCCAGATTGACGGTGCAAACCGCTGGGACCGTATGAGATGGATTACATTCCCAAGCCTTGCCAACACGATTATTACCGTATTAATTCTGAACCTGGCAAAGATTATGAACCTGTTCGAATCCGTATTTGTATTAACAAACGATATCGTTACAGAAGTGTCCCAGGTATTACAGACTTACACCTATGATATTACCTTTACTTCCGCACCGGACTACGGTTTCTCCACAGCAGTAGGTTTCTTCCGTTCCATGGTGGGATGTCTTCTGGTAATTATCTGTAACTTTGCAAGTAAAAAAGTCCGCGGACGCGGAATCGTATAGGAGGTTTTACAATGGAAAAGAAAAAGAAATTTTCAACTGCCAGCATTGCCTCTATGATTCTTTGTGTTCTCATTGTAGCGGCATTTTTCCTGCCAATCAGTTCAGGAAACGGCATGTCCAGTTTTAGTCTGAAAAATGCGTATAACCTGATTGGTGTGATTGGTGTTATGCTGAATCCTTCCACATATGTGGGTGGGGCGGCAGCAGCGTTTTCTGCTCCGTTAATTATAGCATGTATCGGTCTGGTTCTTGTATTTGTGGCAGCGATTGTGTTGTTTGTGCTGACCCTGCGCCAGGCAAATATTTCCGTCAGAAGAGTATTGTCTGTCTGTATTTTATTTACAGCACTGTTCATGGGATTTTTATTCAATTCCAGCATGACCAGCATTGCCAAGACAGGCAACAACTATTATGAAATCTATCCGGAATTCAAGATGAAGATGAAGGTGCCGAACGGTTCCGTAAATAACTGGGTAGAAAAGTTAAATGCATTTGAAGCAGCACTGGCAGAAGAGTTCCCAGGGGAGAATGTTTCTGCAAAATCTGCGAAGTTAAAGGAACTGGTAACCTATGCCCAGGGCTTTGACTACAAGGCAAGTGAATCTGCAAAGAAAAAGGGAAATTCCCATATCTTTGAAGAGTTAAAGGGCTTAATGCCGGTAGAACGTCAGCCGGAACTGTTTGCAAAGTATTTTAATACAATGACAAAAGAAGTTTCCGCAATTTCCTCTACCTATGGTATTGGTTATATCCTTATGATTGTATTTACCATTGCTCTCAGTGGCTGCTGTTATTGTGAGAGAAGCAAAGAGGGCTATAAGAATAATGGTATTCCTGCCAACTGTATGTTTGTAGGTATTATGACACTGTTATTTGTACTGGCTCTGATTTATCCAATTTTTAATGTAAGCACACTGACAGGTCTGACAAAGACCTCTCTGTTAATGGCGTTGTTTGCCCTTCCAAAGGTTATGAACCTCCGTGGTGAGGCGGCTTCCCTTGGTATCAACGCCGCAGAACTTAATCAGGGAATGATTACACTGGCAATTGTCTGCTTTGTGGTATCCCTGGTGATGATGATGGTATTTATCGTTTATGCTGCAAAGAAAAAGGGCGTAAAGGTGCGCAGAATTTTCTCCATTGCTGCCTGTGTATTTTTCCTGTTAGCCGGTTTACTGGCTGGTGCAGGCTTTGGTTAAAGCGGACTGGTTGTGGATGGTATGTATTTCCTGCTGTGTGGTATTTCCATTGCGGCAGCGCTGATTCCATTTACAGTATATCTGGATAAGGAGCGTTATAAGGTTTTCTCCGTTATCAATGTTATCTTATTCCTGCTGATCTGTGCATTTATTATTGTGCCTCTCTGGAAGGTATTTGTGGATTCCCTGGATGCACAGGCAGGCTACGGTCTGAGAATGTGGCCAAAGCAGTTCTCTACTGTAGGTTACCAGGTAATTCTTTCTACAGAAACCATGAGAAAACCATTCCTGATTTCTGTACTGACAACCGTTTGCGGTACCTTGCTTGGTCTGATTATTTCTACCCTTGGTGCGTATGTACTGATTCAGTTTGAAATGCCGGGAAGAAACTTCCTTGCAAATCTGTTACTGTTTACTATGATTTTCCAGGCTGGTATGATTCCTACCTACCTTGTTATGGTAAATTTACATCTGACCAACACCCTCTGGGTAGTTATTCTCTTACCAGCGATTAACGTGTATAACCTGGTACTGATGAGAAACTTCTTCGAAGGCATACCAAAGAGCTTATTTGAGTCTGCTTCGATTGACGGCTGTACTCCAATGGGCACCTTTGTAAAGATTGTACTTCCACTGTCCAAGGCAGCACTTGCCTCCATCGGTCTGATGTTTGCGGTATCTTACTGGAATGATTATACCAACTACAAGCTGTACATTACTGATACCGGCTTACATAACTTCCAGATGAAGCTGCGTGCACTGTTCTTCAGTTCCGATATGCCGGAAGCCAGTGACGGTGCCAATGCAGAAACACTGAAAAATGCTGCCATCATGGTAGCAATCCTGCCGTTCATGATTGTGTATCCGTTCTTACAGAAATATTTTGTTAAGGGCGTAAATGTCGGAGCGGTAAAAGAATAAAAACGTATATGGGATAAAGCAGAAGCCGGAATCTGTTCCAGACAGTTTAGTGGATATTTACTGTCTGAAATGGGTTCCGGCTTCTGGAGATTAAGGATTGTTCATAAAATTCAGATATGATATAATGTACATAAAGGATGGAGGGAAGAACATGAGTGTCAAAAGAAAAGTAACGGAAGAAAGCCATAGTCATTCCGTAGAGCAGTTTACTGCCATTGAAGACCGTTTCATTGAAGTGTATTCGAAACACAGAAAGCAGCCGATACAGGTGCTGCTTGGCTTGTTCCGGGGGCATTACAGCAAATTTCTGGCAGCCGGACTCTGCTTTTTTATCAAGCACAGCCCGGTCTGGATGTCGCCGATTGTCCTTGCTAATATTATTAATCTGGCAACAGAGGGCGGAGAACATGTGGTGCCGGAAATTGCCTTAAACACGGCGTTTCTGATTGCCCTGATTCTGTTGAATTTTCCATTGAATTATTTATATACCAAATGCCGGAGTCTTGCCACCAGAAATGTGGAAGCAGGACTGCGGGGAGCGCTGGTGCGGAAATTGCAGCAGTTGTCGATTTCCTACCATAAAGAGGTTCAGTCCGGACGTCTCCAGTCCAAAATCATGCGTGATGTCGAGGCAATTGAAACCTTGTCGTCCCAGGTGTTTGTCAGCCTGATGAACATTGCACTGAATCTGGGAGTTTCTTTTGCGGTAACGATTTCAAAGAGTGGGGTCGTATTTCTCTTTTTTGTGGTAACAGTTCCTGTGGCAGCCCTGACCATGGTTGCGTTCCGGAATAAAATCCGCCAGAGAAACAATGAATTCCGTAAGGAAATGGAGGAAACCTCTGCCAGGGTAATGGAGATGGTGGAACTGATTCCTGTGACCCGTGCCCATGCGCTGGAGCAGGAAGAAATAAAGAAAATGGAGCATCAGTTAAACGAAGTGGCAGAAAAAGGCTACCGGCTGGATATTATCCAGGCAAATTTCGGTGCGGTGGGCTGGTGTGTCTTTCAGGCGTTTCAGGCGCTCTGCCTTGGGTTTACCGGATATATGGCGTACCAAGGGGAAATCAGTGTGGGTGACATTGCGCTGTACCAGACCTATTTTTCTACGATTGTAAACCAGATTTCCAACCTGATTACCCTGCTGCCAACCATTTCAAAAGGTACGGAGTCCATTAATAGTGTGGGTGAAGTTCTGCTTGCCCATGATATTGAAGCAAATGAAGGCAAGGAAAAAATAACAGAAGTAAAGGGCGAATTTACCTTTGCGGATATATCCTTTGCTTATGATAAGGAAAAACCGGTGCTGAATGGTTTTAATTTAAAGGTATGTCCGGGAGAAACCATTGCGCTGGTTGGTGAATCCGGTGCCGGAAAAACTACAATATTAAATATGGTTATTGGGTTTAACAAGCCGGATACCGGTATGGTATTTCTGGATGGGAAGGATATGGATGACATCAACCTCCGCAGTTACCGGAAGTTTCTTGCGGTGGTGCCACAGACGTCTATTTTGTTTTCCGGTACCATCCGGGACAACATTACCTATGGCATGAAAAATATTTCCGAAGAGAAGCTCTGGGAGGCTGTCCGGGCAGCTAACCTGGAAAACTTTATCCATTCTCTGCCGGGCGGACTGGATACCAAGGTCGGAGAACACGGTGGAAAACTTTCCGGCGGCCAGCGGCAGCGTATTTCCATTGCCAGGGCGTTAATCCGGGACCCGAAAGTGATTGTGCTGGATGAGGCAACCTCCGCACTGGACAGTGTATCCGAACGGGAAATCCAGAATGCTCTGGAAAACTTAAAAAGCGGCAGAACAACCTTTGTGGTGGCGCACCGTCTCTCCACCATCCGCAATGCGGACAAGATTGCAGTGGTAGGCGATGGCATTTGTAAGGAATATGGTACTTACGAAGAACTGATGGAGAAGAAGGGGGCATTTTATACCCTGCGGAAACTACAGACAGAATAAATTATAAAATAATTGGAAAAAGATTAAAAAATTAATTCGTTTTTAATCGGTTTCTTATTGACTTTTTGCACAAAATAAGCGAAACTATGTAGTGTAAACATTGACAAACAAAAAATGATTTATAGAAGAAAGGATGGTAATTACTATGGGAATTATCGCACGTTTCAGAGACATTATGGCAGCTAACATCAACGCACTTCTTGACAAGGCAGAAGATCCGGAAAAGATGATTGATCAGTTAATGAGAGATTTAGTGGATGATCTTGCTGATGTAAAGAAGGAAACCGCAGGCATTATCGCTGAAGAAAAGAGAGCAGAGCGTGAAATGCAGGAGTGCAGCAAGGAAGTTGCTGATCTGAATACATATGCCATGAAGGCTGTACAGGCAGGCAACGATGATGACGCACGTAAGTTTCTGGCAGAAAAGGCTACACTCAGCAATAAGCTGACCGGTCTGACCGAGGCTTACCAGTTAGCACATCAGAATGCAGACAACATGCGTGCTATGCATGACAAGCTCGTTCAGGATATTCAGGAATTAGAGTCCAGAAAAGAAATGATCAAGGGTAAGATGGCAGTTGCCAAGACCCAGAAGAAGATTAATGAAATGACGGGCAGTGCTATTTCCAGTGCAAATGACAGCATTGCGGCATTTGAACGTATGGAAGCAAAGGCAAACAAGATGTTAGATGAAGCAGAAGCTATGGCTGAGCTGAACAAGGGTGCTGACTCTAAGATCGAGGATCTCAAGAGCAAGTATGCCAGCTCCAATTCCAGCATTGAAGCAGAACTGGCTGCATTAAAGGCTGGCTTAACCCAGTAATCAGATATAGTGTGATACAAAATTAGCAGTTTTGCCTCCAGGGTAAGCTGGTTTGGACAGAGGTCCCGTTTCAAAAGCAGTGTTGCTGGAAAAACGCGGGCCTTTGTCCGGATTGCTGGAACCGGAGCCGCAGAATTGCTAAAATTTTATAGAGCAGTATTTTTTAATTCAGAGAGATAACAGGAGGATAGAACTATGGGCAGAGCAGGTGGAGGAAGCCGTGGCGGTGGTGGCCGCAGTGGAAGTAGCTTTTCCAGAGGAGGTGCCCGCGGAGGCGGAAGCAGTTTTTCGAGAGGTGGCAGCTCTTCCAGAAGCAGCAGTTCTTCCGGAGGCCGTGGTGGAAGCAGTTTTGGCGGCGGCTTCGGAGGAAGTGGCGGCTTTGGCGGAGGTTTCGGAGGAAGCGGTGGTTTTGGAGGGTCTTCCCACAGACCAGGTGGTTCTTATCACAGACCGGGTGGTTCCCTGTTTGGTGGACTGGGAAGAACCATTATTATAAATAACAGTGGAAATAATAACGGAAACAGAACGAATACAACGGGGTCCAACACCGGCAGTTCTTCCGGAAATGGAACGAATACGTATAATTCCGGCAATACAGCGGCAACAAGGGAATATGCAGAGCCAAAACCATTGACACCGGAACAGAAAATCAGCCGTGCAGAGCGTCTGGCTTCGGAGGCAAGGGAAGCAAAAAAAGGAGCAGTAAAAATTTTACTGGTTGCCGTGATTCTGCTTGTACTGGGAGCGTTTCTTTCTATAAAGTCAGGCGGAAATGAGTTTGAAAAGTATAATCTGAAAGGTACGGTGGATGTCGGCTATGTTTATGATGATGGTTTTATAGGCAACAGCAATAAGACAGAAGATGCCTGCAGGGATTTCTATGAGGAAACAGGAATACCGCTGTTTTTCTATACAGTGGATGTGTACCGGGATGATGTGGAAACCTGTGATAAGTATACAGCTGCATTATATGATACTTTATTTAAAGATGAAAATCATGTGTTGATTGCTTATTATAGTAATGTGGACTGGTGGAGCTGGGCATATGGTGAAAATGTATCCTACATTATGGCAGATGATGAAATCAATGATCTGCTGGATGAGGTATATGTGTACTGGTACGACCAGATGGAAACAGATGCCGTTCTTGCCAAGGGTATCAGGAATTATCAGGATCAGCTTACTTCCTCTGGCAATGGAGCTTCCCTGTTTGGCGGCTTACTGGTGATTGTCGGCGGTATTCTTGTAGTAGTGGCAGTATTCAATTATGTCAGCAAGGGCAAGGATGCCAAGCGTTACGATGAAGAAGCAGATGATATCCGGAGAGACCAGATATTAAGCCAGCCGCTGGAAACCTTTGGCGATCAGGAGATAGAAAACTTAAAAGATAAATACGATGATATGTAATTAATTGTGCGGATAATAATAGGCAAAGCGGGAGGTGTTGGAAGTTCGTTGCAGCACCTCTTTGCTGTGTCCGGATATTAATGTTCGAATGGAGGTTATCATGGAAAAGTACTTATTTGTGCATTTTATTGGAGAAAGTGAACAGGGAGAGCAGATTTATTTTTCTTTAAGCGAAGATGGTCTGCATTGGGAAGACTTAAATCAGGGAAAACCGGTACTGGTGTCTGAATTAGGGGAACAGGGCGTCAGAGACCCTTTTCTGATCCGGGATGAAAAGAATGGCGTTTTTTATCTGATTGCCACGGACTTACGGATTGCTTCCGGCAAAGGCTGGCAGGTGGCGCAGTATGAGGGCAGCCGTAATATCATTGTCTGGAAATCGGACGATCTGGTACATTGGAGTGAACCGTGGAGCAGTGAAGTCGGTACACCGGAAAGTGGCTGTGTCTGGGCGCCGGAGGCGGTGTATGACAGGGAGAAAGGGGCATTCCTGGTGTTCTGGGCATCCATGACGAAACTTGGGGAGGATACAGAAGCAAAACAGCGTATTTTTGCTTCTTACACCAGAGACTTTGTGGTCTATACGGAGCCGGAGATTTATATGGAACGGGATAACCACGTAATTGATACAGACATTGTGCAGATTCCGGAAGGTTATGTCCGCTTTTCCAAGGACGAAACGACCAAAAATATCCGTATGGATTTCGGAAAGACTTTGGATAAGAATAATTTTACAGACATTAAAGCGCCTGTGTTGGACAATTTATTTGGGGTAGAAGGTCCGATTGCGTTTTATATGACACAGCAAAACCGGTGGTGTCTGCTGGTGGACCGTTTTGCAACGGGAAAAGGGTATCTTCCGCTGGTTTCGGACAATCTGTTGTCTGGAGAATTCCGCATTCTGGAAGAGTCAGAATTCGATATGGGCAGCACATTGAAGCGGCATGGTGGAATTCTTCCGGTAACAGAGGAGGAGTCTGAACGGTTAAAGAAGGCGTTTGCATGAGATTTGTAGTTTTTCACAAAGGAATTACGGAGACGCTGGCTTATTTTTCTGCCTGTATTGCAAAGGAACTGGAATATCTGGGATATGAAGTATTCCGGTTTGAAGTGAGAGATGATACGACACAGCTGCCAGAGCTGGTACGGTTTCTGGAACAGGGAGAGGTGACGTTAATTACCTTTAATTTCCATGGAATCCAGAAGGAGGCAATCTTTTACCAGATGGGTAATGATAAACGACAGAACGTCTTTGGAGAAAATCTCCGGCTGCTCTGGGATATCTATAAGGTGCGTTGTATTAATATTGTAGTGGACCATCCGCTGTATTATTATAAGCAGTTTGATACATTGCCGGAGAATTATGTGCAGATGTGTATTGATGGGGATCATGAGAACTATATGAAAAAAGTATATCCTCATATACGCCTGCTGCCGGCAATGCCTCTGGCAGGAAGCAGTCCATGGGAAGCCGGAACACTGGAAAGGACAGAGGGGGAAAAAATGCAGTCAGATGCCCTCTGGATTCCGAAAAGAATGAAAGAACGCTGTTATGATATTGCATTTACCGGAAATTATAAACCACCGCAGGAATTTGACCCTTTGATTACACGGAATGGTCCGGAATATGAGCAGTTTTACCGGGAGATACTGGAGGAACTGTTTACATATCCTGACCGGGATATTAACACGGTATTTGAACGTCATATCCGGGAAAATATAGGAGAGTTGTCTCCGGGTGAACTGGCCCAGGCCTTTCACTACCTGATGTTTCTGGATATATATGTCCGCTTTCATTTCCGGGGAGAGGCTGTCCGCAGACTGACGGAAAGCGGAATCCGGGTACATGTGTCTGGTGCCGGCTGGGAGCGTCTGAAAACAAAGCGGCCGGATTGTCTGGTCTGTCATGGCAGTCAGGATACGGCGGCCTGCCTTGCGGCTCTTGCGGAGGCAAAAATTTCCCTGAATGTTATGCCATGGTTCAAACAAGGTGCCCATGACCGGATTTACAGTTCCATGCTCTGTGGTGCCGTGTCGCTGACCGATACCAGCAGATATCTGGAGAAAAAGTTTACAGACAGGGAACAACTGGTATTTTACCGTCTGGAAGAGCTGGAGAACCTGCCAAAGCTGGCAAAGGAGCTGCTGGAACAGGAGGAGACAATGCAGGAGATTGCAGACCGTGGATATCAGTATGCAAAAGAGAACCTGACCTGGAGGAAATTTGTAGAGGAACTGTCTGGTAGTTAAGAATTATACTGCTGCTTTTGGATGTGTTTAGGAAAACGGTGCCAGAAGCAGCAGTTTGCTTTTATTACAGGGTACTCATTTTGTTGTGAGGATGACAGTTCAGTCTGAAAAATGTATATTTGGAAGTTTTGATATTGGCAGTTGCCAGGATTACTGCTATTCTATACTCACAAAGCAGGAAAGCCAGAAAACAAGGAGGTGACCCGGTGGAAACAAATATAACAATATATCTGGTTTTTTGTCTGCTGGCGGTAGGTATTTTAGCAGGCTGTATTGGCCTGATACTGTTTCAGTATCATCGGTTGAGAAACCAGTGCAGCAGAATGCAGGATAGTTTCAGAAATCTGGAACAACTAAATTTTGAACTTCGTGCTGCCCGGCATGACTATCTGAATCATTTGCAGGTAGTGTATGGTTTGATGGAACTGGAGGAATATGAGGAATTGAAACAATACCTGGCTCCGGTATATAAGAGTATTATGAAAACGGGAAAAGCGCTGAAAACCTCTAAGCCGGCACTGAATGCGTTGTTAATGGCCAAGATGGAAGAAGCAGAAGGAAAGCAGGTGGATGTTTATGTGGAAGTGAAGTCTGATTTGCAGAAGCTTTCCATTGAAGACTGGCAGCTTTGTAAAGTACTGTCCAACCTGATTGATAATGCCATTACGGCCTTGCAGGATAAGGCTGGAGAGAAAAAAATGGAGATTGATATTAGTGAGGACAGGGAAGTCTATCTGTTTCAGATTTCCAATAATGGACCAGCCATTCCGAAAGACCTGCAGGCCGCGGTTTTTAAAAGAGGCTTTTCTACGAAAAAGGAAGCCGGGCATGGCATGGGACTGGCAATTGTGGCAGACATTTTAAGAGAAAACGCAGGAAGCATTGAAGTGAATTCGGATGAAGAAAAAACAGAATTTACAGTCAGCTTCCGGAAAGGAGACAAAGAATGACGACATTGGAAATTATCGGAATTTTATTGCTCATTGCAGGGTTTGTTCTGGTGGGGATTGAGATGATGCTGCCGGGGTTTGGATTGCCTGGTATCAGTGGTATTCTTTGTTTGGTGGGCGGCATTATTCTGACGGCAGATTCTGTATCAAACGGCATTGTAATGGCAATTGTGGTGGTAGTGATTCTGGGAGTTATGCTGGCGGTGGTGATGACTGTTCTGGGATCTAAGCGGATGAAGTCCCCCATTGTTTTAAGAGAAGACGTCAAAGGAGAACGGGGTTTTTTAGGTGTGGCAGACCTGGAATATCTCGTTGGACGGGAAGGAATGGCGGTAACGGATCTGCGGCCTTCCGGCAAAGGAAATTTTGATGGAATTGATTTCGATATCCTGTCTGATGGGGCATATGTTCAGAAAGGAACAAAAATCAGAATTACAAAAGTGAAGGACAATAAACTCATTGTAATAAAGGTTACAGAATAAAGGAAAGCAGGGACGGAGGAAACGAGTATGGGAAAGTTTATTTTATTAGCAGTAATTGTTTTGCTTGTAATAGGATTTTTTATTATGGTGCCGATGGGACTGTGGATTTCTGCCATTGCGTCCGGTGTAAAAATCAGTATATTTAATCTGATTGGTATGAGGCTGCGCCGGGTAAGACCAAGCGGCATTGTGCTGCCGATGATTAAGGCAACAAAGGCTGGTCTGAAGCTGACGGTGAATCAGTTGGAGGCCCATTATCTGGCAGGCGGAAATGTAGATTCTGTAGTGAATGCGTTGATTGCTGCGGAGCGTGCCGGCATGAGTCTGAATTTTGAGCAGGCCTCTGCCATTGATCTGGCAGGCAGAAATGTGTTTGAGGCAGTGACGATGAGTGTTACTCCAAAGGTAATTGAAACGCCCCTGATTTCGGCTGTGGCAAAGGATGGAATTGAACTTCTGGTTAAGGCGAGAATTACAGTCCGTACCAATGTGGACCGGCTGATTGGCGGTGCCGGGGAAGCAACGATTCTGGCAAGGGTCGGAGAAGGTATTGTTACAACGGTTGGTTCTTCCAAGACGCATAGTGAAGTGCTGGAAAATCCGGATGATATTTCTAAAGTAGTGTTAGATAAGGGACTGGATGCGGGAACAGCCTATGAAATTGTTTCTTTGGATATTGCAGATATTGATACGGGAAGAAATATTGGTGCAAATTTACAGAGTCTTCAGGCAGAAGCGGATAATAAGATTGCCCAGGCAAGAGCGGAAGAACGTCGCGCCATGGCGGTAGCCCTGGAACAGGAAATGAGAGCCGCAGTAGTGGAGGCAGAAGCAGAAATTCCAAAGGCAATGGCAGCGGCACTGCGGAATGGAACAATCGGTGTCATGGATTATTACAAAATGCAGAATATTCAGGCAGATACCGAAATGAAAAAGGACATTGGCAGTGGTGTGATATCATTTGCAGAAAAGGATAAGAAGAAGCAGGTGGAACATGATTAAAGTAATGGTTGTAGAAGATGAGCCGGAAATCCGGAAAATTCTGAAAAAGATGATAGAAAAGCAGGATGGGTTTCAGGTGGTTTCTGACTGTGGGGACTTTGCGGGCGGAATTACAGACTTTTTAAACTACCGGCCGGAAGTGGTTTTTATGGATATTGATTTAAAGGGAGAGAGTGGTCTGGACTGCGCAAAGACCATGACAGAATTGGATCCGAAGGTGAAAATTATTTTTGCTACAGCCCATAGTGAATATATGGCCAACGCTTTTGAAATTTATGCATTTGATTATCTGGTGAAGCCATTTAATCTGGAACGCATGGAAAAAACACTATCCAGAATCCGGGCAATGCAACTGGAGCGGGGACAAAAACAGGAAAATGAGACAGTCTCTGCAGCAGTAGCAGAGGATATACGGGAAAAAGTACATAGAGCGGCTTTGGAAATGCCTTTGCAGGAAGAACAGGAAACCGAAGCAAAAGATAAGGTGATGAAGCTTTCCGAACAGCATAAGGAAAAACTGATGATTAAAGGAAAGGAACAAATGACTTTTCTTGATAAGAAAGATATTATTATGGTAGAGCGGCTGGATGGTATGACGATTATCACAACGACAGAAGGGATTTTCCAGACGTCGGCTTCCCTTGGCAGTATAGAAGAAAAACTGGATCCGGAAGTGTTTATGAGATGTCATAAATCTTATCTTATCAATCTGTCGAAAATATCCCAGATTGAGGTATATGGGCGCTGGACTTATACGGTGAAACTGAAGCAGACCGGAAATACCGCACTGATGACGGCGCAGAAGTATGAAGAAGTAAAAAAGATGTTTGAGTAAAAATGGGAATCAGGGAATAACAGAAAAGAGCAGGCTCCTTTTGTGAAGTAAAAGGAGCCTGCGAATCGTTACTGTTTATGAGAAGTGTCGTAACTATTCAGCCCACCCCAAATCCGCATTCGTAAAACCTGCCAGCAAGCTTGCAGTCCATATATATAGCAGATAAGGCTGAATAGTTACGAAATGTCAGAAAAAATCAAAAAAGAGGTTGACAACTTTGTGGAAGTGTAGTAGAATACAGAAAACTTTTAGAAAGAAATGAAGGAGAATTACAATGAATCTGGTACTAAACCTCAATTCTAATATGTACATGTATTATTACAGACGTATTAGCCGGTAACCGGGCAGGACAGACTGCACGGGGAAGGCGGATAGGTCTTATATGCCTGTGCAGAAATCAAGAGGTGAAATAATTCATTGTTGAGCAATAGATAGAAAAATTAGAATTATTTTCAGGAGATAGAAGCACTGGACATATAGGATTGTCCGGTGCTTTTTTGCGGGTATAAGCAAAGTTTCAAAGTATCAGTGCAGAAGGAAATTTATTTCCATTCTGCGCGGATACTTTGGAACGCGCAACGCGACTTCGTGAATCCGAAGGATTTACGAAGTGCTTATACCCGCAAAGGAATAGAGGTATAAGCAAAGTTTCAACGCAACTTAACTTCATTCACTCTTAGAAAGGAGTTATCATGAAAATTAAATATCCTGATTACAATAACTGTAGTACCAATCTTGCCTGCTCCGTGTTAAAAGAGTTTGGCGTGGACACTGGGAAAACAAAGGGTCTGCCGCTTTGCGATGAACTGTTTCAAAAGAATTATAAGAACATTGCGGTGCTTTTGCTGGATGGGATGGGTGTGTCCATTCTGCAAAAGAACTTAAAGAAGGACGGTTTTTTTAACCGGCATCTGGCGTTGTCTTACAGTTCGGTTTTTCCGCCAACAACGGTGGCGGCAACCACTTCCATCGACAGCGGAAAATATCCGGCAGAGCACTGCTGGCTTGGCTGGGACTGCTATTACAAGGAAATTGATGAAAATGTGACGGTGTTTTTAAATACAAAGTCCGGTACGGAGGAACCGGCGGCGGACTACTATGTGGCAGGGAAATTCTGCGGTTATGAGAACATAGTCAGCCGGATTGTGGCAGCAGGAGGACAGGCGTATTATTCCACACCGTTTGCGTATCCGAATCCGGGGGATTTTGATGCCATCTGTGAACGTGTCGAACATTTGTGCAGGAAGCCTGGAAAAAAGTATATCTATGCCTACTGGAATGAGCCGGATCATACGATGCACCGCACGGGCTGCTTTGGTCAGGAGGCTGTAGAAGTGCTGGAAGCTGTCGAACGGCGGGTGGAGCAGATGTGTGAGCATTTGGAGGATACACTGCTTCTGATTACTGCGGACCATGGACACATGGATTCAGCCGGGGCTGCGATAATAGAATATCCAAAGCTGATGGAGTGTCTGGTAAGGCTGCCGTCCATTGAGCCAAGAGCACTGAATTTGTTTATAAAAGACGGTTATCATGAGCAGTTTGTAACGGAATTCAAAAAAGAGTTTGGAGAGAAGTTTTTGCTGTTTACCAAAAAAGAAGTGAAAGAGAAGCAGTTGTTCGGACCCGGAGAGGAACATCCGCAGTTTGACGGAATGCTGGGTGATTATCTGGCGATGGCCGTGGATGATTTGTCGATTTACAATACGATAGAGGAAAAAGAGAAATTTAAGGGTGTTCACGCCGGGCTGACAGAGGAAGAAATGGTGATACCGCTTTTGGTGGTGGAAAAGAAGCAGGAAGAAAGGAAGGAAGAACGATGGTCAGAATAGCAGTGATGGAGGATTTTGACAGAATTAACGAGCTTCGGAAGCAGGTGAATGCCCTGCATGTCCAGGGACGTCCGGACCATTTCCGGGCGGGCTGGAAGGAAGAACTGCAGAATCATGCGAAAGAAATGATAGAGGCAGGGAATAAGGATATTCTGGTGGCGGAGAGGAATGGTGTTATCTGTGGATACGCCTGTGTGGATTACATTAATTTGCCAGAGTCGCCATACCGTTATGCCAGACAGTTTTACCATGTCAGTGAGTTCGGCGTGGATAAAACATTTCATCGTCAGGGCGTGGCAACGGAACTGGTGGAATTTATGAAAACACAGGCAAAAGAAAAAGGTTTTTCCGGAATAGAACTGGATGTGTGGGAGTTTAATCCGGAGGCCAGGGCATTTTATGAAGCAGGGGGATTTGAGTGTATCAGAAGGTATATGGAAATGAAGCTGTAGGAAAAATTAATCTGGTATGACCCGGAGGAAACATGGAAATACTATCCGTAAAAAAAGAAAGCGAGGTAGTTGCCATGTTTAAACATGAAAAACAGTTATTTCATCCGGTTAATGTAGAACGTCCGAATCCGCAGTATGCCGTTCTGTTACAGGAACAGCTGGGTGGTGCCAATGGGGAGCTAAAGGCTGCCATGCAGTATATGTCCCAGAGCTTCCGGATTAAGGACCAGGAAATTAAGGATTTGTTTCTGGATATTGCGGCAGAGGAACTGGGACACATGGAAATGGTAGCCCAGACCATCAACCTGTTAAATGGTCATGATGTAAATGCAGCGGCAGTTCCGGCAGGAGAAATCCAGACGCATGTGCTGACGGGCTTAAATCCGGGACTCATCAATGCGTCCGGTTATTCCTGGACCAGTGATTATGTTTCCGTAACCGGGGATTTGTGTGCGGATTTGTTATCCAATATTGCTTCGGAGCAGCGTGCCAAGGTAGTGTATGAGTATCTGTACCGCCAGATTAACGACAAGTATGTCAGGGATACCATTGATTTTCTGCTGAACCGGGAGGAAGCCCACAATGCCATGTTCCGGGAAGCGTTTAATAAGGTACAGAACAGTGGTTCGAACCGTGAGTTTGGTACAACAAAGGCAGCGAAGATGTATTTCAGTATGTCGGAACCGTCACCGGCAGACAGCAGTTTGTCAAAGGTAGAAGGCAGGCCGGTTTCGTTTCAATAAAAAAGAGGCAGCTAAGGAAGCAATGAATTAATCAGTGCTTCCTTAGCTCCGTTTGAAATATCTGTTCTGTAATGTTGGAATACTATTTTTTGGAGCTTTTTCTATACATTTTGGTAGTATTGTGGTATAATGTGAAAAAGCTTCGCTTTATCACTACTGAATAAAATGTGCGCTGAAGCGCACGGAAAATATGGTATATTATTTGTATCAATTTTTAAGGAGTTATTTATGGCTGAATACAAAAAATATGAACCAGAACATACAGCAGAATATAAGAGACAGTGCTGGGATATGGCAATCGGCTTACAGGATGTGGATGACCTTAAGGTTTCTGATGATCTGAGGTATTATTCAAAACAGCACATTGACGGATATATGACTCTGGAAGAAATTCAGGAAAAGCTGTATCAGACATATAAACCGGATACAGCTGATGTAAACAGGGAAAAAGAAGCAAATCTGGTGGCGACCCAGATTGTAAAAATGTTAGATGGGGACCAGGTATTTACGTTCTCTCCGGTGACATTAAAATATATTCATAAGACATTATTTAAGGATATTTACAAACATGCAGGGGAATACAGAACTTACAATTTTACAAAAGAGGAATTAATTCTGAATGGTAAGAGTGTTATATATGCTGATTATCAGATGATACATGATACGTTCGCTTATGATTTTGAAGAAGAAAAGAGAAAAAGCTATGTTGGTGTGTCAAAAGAAATTGTCTTAAAACGTATTGCGAAATTTACGTCTGATGTTTGGCAGGTTCACGCTTTTTGTGAGGGCAATACAAGAACTACGGCAATTTTTATGGAATTATATTTAAGAAGCATTGGTTTTAAAGTGAATAATGATTTATTCAAAGAACATTCCAAATATTTTAGAAATGCCCTGGTTCGTGCAAATTATGCCGATTATTCCAATGGTATTGATGTAGATATGTCCTTCCTGATAAAGTTTTTTGATAACCTTTTATTTGAAGGGGAATATTTGTTGCAAAACAGAGAATTATATATTTCAAAGTTATTTTCCAAGGAAGAGCAGGTGCCTGATAGTTCTGTGAGTAGTAATGCAAATACCGTGTAAATGTCAGAAAATATTTGAAAAACAGTTGACAATGATAATGAAGTGTAGTAGAATACAGAAAACTTTTAGAAAGAAATCAAGGAGAATTGCAATGAATCTGATGTTAAACCTCAATTCTAATATGTACATGTATTATTACAGACGTATTAGCCGGTAACCGGGCAGAAAAGACTGCACGGGGAAGGCGGATAGGTCTTATATGCCTGTGCAGAAATCATGAGGTGGAATAATTCATTGCTGAGCAATAGATAGAAAAATCAGAATTATTTTCAGAAGATGGGAGCACTGGACATATAGGATTGTCCGGTGCTTTTTTTGCGGGTATAAGCAAAGTTTCAAAGCTTCAGAGCAGGGGGAAATAATTTTCCATCCTGCGCTGAAGCTTTGGAACGCGCAACGCGACTTCGTGAATCCGAAGGATTTACGAAGTGCTTATACCCACAAAGGAACAGAGGAATAAGCAAAGTTTCAAAGCTTTAGAGCAGGGGAAATAATTTTCCATCCTGCTTTCCCAGAAAGGAGAAAACATGAAAATCAAATATCCTGATTACAACAACTGTATTACCAATCTTGCCTGCTCTGTTTTAAAGGAATTTGGAGTAGAAACCGGAGAGACAAAGGGACTGCCCCTCTGTGAGGAACTGTTTCAGAAGCAGTATAAAAACATTGTGGTGCTTTTGTTAGACGGTATGGGTGTGTCCATTATGCAAAAAAATTTAAGTAGGGACGGTTTTTTCAACCGTCATCTGGCACTGAGTTACAGTTCGGTTTTTCCCCCAACAACGGTGGCAGCAACCACCTCCATGGACAGCGGCAAATATCCGGCGGAGCACTGCTGGCTTGGCTGGGACTGCTATTACAAGGAAATTGACGAGAATGTGACAGTGTTTTTAAACACAAAGTCCGGAACGGAGGAACCGGCGGCAGAGTATTATGTGGCAGGAAAGTTCTGCGGTTATGAGAATATGGTCAGCCAGATTGTGGCAGCAGGAGGACAGGCGTATTATTCCACGCCCTTCGCTTATCCGAATCCGGGAGATTTTGAGGCAGTCTGTGAACGTGTTGAACATTTGTTCAGACAGGAGGGAAAGAAGTACATATACGCTTACTGGAATGAGCCGGATTATACCATGCACCGGAAGGGCTGCTTTGGCAAGGACGCGGTGGAGGTGCTGGAGGTAATCGAACGCCGGGTAGAACAGATGAGTGGGCGTCTGGAGGATACGCTGCTTTTGATTACCGCGGACCATGGACATATGGACTCTGCCGGAGCAGCGATTATAGAATATCCGAAGCTGATGGAATGTCTTGTGCGGCTGCCGTCTATTGAGCCGAGGGCACTGAATCTGTTTATAAAAGACGGTTTTCATGAGCAGTTTGTGACGGAATTTAAGAAAGAATTCGGAAAGAAGTTTTTGTTGTTGACAAAGGACGAAGTGAAAGAGAAACGTTTGTTCGGACCGGGCAGGGAACATCCGCAGTTTGACGGAATGTTAGGAGATTATCTGGCGGTAGCGGTGGATGATTTGTCGATTTACAATACGATAGAGGAAAAAGAGAAGTTTAAGGGTGTTCATGCAGGGCTGACGGAGGAAGAAATGGTGATACCGCTTTTGGTGGTGGAGTGTAAGTAAAAAACGGATAAGGGTATACAGGAAAGCTGTGTGGATAGAGATAAGCAAGGGAAAGTGAGGAAGTTAGTGATGGTACGAACAGCATTAGAACAGGAATTAGAACGGGTCAATGAAATACGAAGACAGGTCAATGACCTGCATGTGAAAGGTCGGCCGGACCATTTTAAGGCTGGCTGGAATGAGGAACTGAAGGAGCATGTACGGGCAGTGTGGCAGGACGAGTATAAGG